>JACMOJ010000055.1 GCA_014378085.1 Burkholderiales bacterium
AAACTGTGCCGCTCGCTAAGCGCCGCCAAATGTGAAACACCATCAATCGAACTCAATCCATTGGCGTGGCATCTTTGCGGCGCACCATTGCTTGTAACGTCATAATCACGGCACGAAAACCGCGTTCGGAACTGTTATGAAATTTTGTATCGTAGGCGCTGGCGCCATAGGTGGATTTGTTGGCGCACGCCTCGCCGCAGCCGGTGAAGATGTCACCTTTATTGCCCGCTGGAAGAATCTCGACGCAATTCGTGCGCGCGGCATGACTGTGAAATTTCACGACGGCAGCGTGCTGGAAGCCAAAACGGTCAAAGCCACGGATAGTTTTGCGGCGGTCGGCCATGTCGACTGTGTGATCCTCGCGTTGAAGTCTCATCAGGTCGAGTCGATCGTCCACCAGCTGGAGCCGCTGTTCGGCCCCAAGACGACCGTGATCACCATGCAAAACGGCATCCCGTTTTGGTATTTCGTCAATCACGGCGGCGCGCTTGCTGGCTCTAAGGTTGAAGCAGTTGATCCGCGTGGAGTGTGCCTTGACGGCATTCCGCACGACCGCATCATTGGCTGTGTGGTCTATCCGGCCACCGAACTGGTCGCACCCGGCGTAGTCCACCACATAGAGGGCGAGCGGTTCCCGCTCGGTGAGCTCGACGGCAGCATCAGTAATCGCGTAAAAGATTTATCTGATGTGTTTGTAAAGGCAGGGCTAAAGGCACCGGTGCTCGACAATATTCGTAACGAAATTTGGCTAAAGCTGTGGGGCAACCTGACCTTTAACCCGATCTCCGCCCTCACCCACGCCACGCTGGTGGATATTTGTGGAAACCATTACGGGCGTGAATTGGCGACCAACATGATGCGCGAGGCGCAAGCGGTCGCTGAAAAACTTGGTGCCAGTTTCCGTGTCCCCCTCGAAAAACGTATTGAAGGTGCGGCCAAAGTCGGCAAACACAAAACCTCGATGTTGCAGGACGTGGAGGCGGGTCGCGAAATCGAAATCGACGCACTGGTGGGTGCCGTCGTCGAGCTGGGTGTCCGTGCCGATGTGCCAACCCCCACCATCCGTGCGGTGTATCAGGCTTCCAAGTTGCTCGCCGCGACCATGAAGCAGGATAACCTCGCGGTGCGCGGGATTGTGCTGCCGGGGGTTTAGCTGCCGAACCTTTAGCTGCCGCGAATTCTGAGGGTCTTCTCGACATCACGCGCCAGCTGCGCAAAATGCTGGCGGGTGACACGGTCGGTCGCGCGTTGCTCACCGGCCAGCAGCATCGCTTTCACGTCTTTTAGGCTCTGCATCGCGGCGGGACGCAAATCGATTAGCTGTTCGGTTTGTGACGCAGCGATCATGAAACCAAAACTCTTAAAGCGCTGCGCTTCGCCGGAGAATGCCTTTAGGTGCTCCACATATTCGCGTTGTAACTCGCGGCGATAGATGTCCACCTTTGGACTCACTTGCTGTGTTTCACGGAACACACTTTTTTGCACGAGCTCCAAATACCCATAAGCGGACAATCCTGTTCCGGGCGCAAGTGATTCAACGTCTTCAAGCACGCGAAACCGCACCGGCTGCAACATCTCACCAAGAATACGCTTCTGCGCGTTTACCACCGGTGCAGCCACATCAACCATCGAAATACGATTCAACACCTTGGGGTCTACCAGCCAGCGCGGTGTCACCAACGCCTCGTCGAGCAAATAACGAATAGCCTCGCGCTGTTCTTTTGGTGATGTACGGGTAAAGGTATCACCACCCCGGCCACCCATAATGCGATTCTCGCGCACGCCGCCAATCATCTTGACGACCGAGCTGACATAGGCGGTACGCTGGCTAAGTAGCCGCACGTAAGTCTGCTCGAGAGCTTCATAGTCCTCACCGAGCCTGGTGGTGGCGGGGATCAAACGTGCGGCGGCACGTTCGAGTGATGCGATGGATAAACGTGTTGCTTGAATTCGTTCGCGGCCGATGTTTTCCACCAACACTTCCGGATCGAGAAATGCGGCGAAGTCCTCTCCGCCAAATTTTAAATTCGGCTCGTCCATGTGGCGCGCTGCCATACGATCAAGCAGCGGAATCTCTTCATCTGCCGACTTCATACCGAGCGGCTTGTAGCCCCAATCAATAGCGAACTTGTCGTAGGGCCCGAGCTTTGGCACAAAACTCGTGACACCATCGGCGGGCTGCGCGACAGAGTTAAAGCGCCCGTACGCCATGATTGAGGCGACCGTTCCATTGGCATTGGCAAATGCGGGCGTGCGGAGGTCCTTGACCGAATACGCGGTGGACGCGCGGTGGTTGTGACGCAAGCCCAGCGTATGGCCGATTTCGTGGGTCGCCACGGAACGCAATAGCTCACCCATCACCTCGTCACTCAGCGGTAATTTATCGACACGTTTATCGGCGGCACCCGCTTGGACAAAATAAAGTTGCTCGAGAAACTTCAGCAGGTCGTGCCAGAAGATGACGTGCGCCGAGATCACTTCACCTGAGCGCGGATCGTGGACATTCGGTCCCATCGCGTTGGCGATCGGCATCGCCACCCAGCGAATCACCGAGTAGCGCGCGTCTTCCGGATCCCATTGTGGGTCTTCCTCTTTCGTCGGTGCCATTTTGGCGACGATTGCGTTTTTGAAGCCGGCAACTTCGAACGCCGCATTCCAATCTTCCACACCGGCCATCAGCGGCTTGCGCCATTTCTCAGGTACCTCTTGCGCGATGAATACAGTGATTGGCTTCACCGGTTCGCTAATGCTTGCCGCGGGATCCTTTTTCTCCAGCCGAAAACGCGTGATGTACTCGCGTCCCCGTGTGCCGCTGCGATCCCCTCCATATTCGGTAAACGCCTCCGTAAAGTAGCCGACGCGGTCGTCAGCAAAGCGCCCCTGCATCGGCACCTCTGGCAACATCGCAAGGCTGTAATGCACGATCGCCGTGCGGGATGGGTTGCGCGAAATGGATGGCATTTGCGGCGCGCCCGGGGCACTCATGGTCGGCATCGGGAAGGATGCAAATGTGAGCGTCGAGCGAGCTTCCACATTCGTCGGAAACACTTTGACTTGTCCGATCAAACTACGCGAAGGATCAACACCACCGAACCCGGCGGGCCCAAGATTACGCGCGTCGATTAAGTCGCCCGAGGTCGATAGCAAGATACGGCTGGCATCAATCACCGGCCATTTCTCTTTCGCGGGCAGGCGCTTTTCATCTGCACTAGGCGCGGGTTTCACCGCTGGCACGACGGTAGAAATTGCTTTTACGTCTGCCGCTGGTTTGGCATCCGCGAGTTTGACGGCGGCCACCGCGGTAGATTTTTCGCCCGCTTTTTTGGCCTCGCTAACGGCTGGTTTAGCCTCTGGTGGTAATGTTTTTAATCCCGATACTTCTAGCGCCAGAACAGCGTCACCAGTATCCGCAAAAATTTTGTTGTACAACTGCTGCGCCGCGTCGCGCAAAAATTTGTCTTTTTCAGCCTTCGTAGTTTCGGCCTTGGCCGCTTCCATCTTGGCCGCTTCGCGCTTGTCTGTTTCCGATTTTTCTATTTCAGCTTTTTCTTCTGGCCGCAATTCCACCGAGAGCTCGTTACCTTCGGCTTCAATCTGAAACGCCATCACGATTGGCGCAAGGTCCACGGCATCTGCCGCCGTTTTGATATCGCCAATGGCGCGATTTTGAAAAGACACGGAGCGCAGAAAGATGCGGTTTTCAACGCGCTCAAAACGCAGCACTCGATAGCCAAGCGGCAATCCGTTGAATCCACCTCCCGCGCTGGCCTGCGAAATTTCGGCGGACCACAACAAATCACGGCCAAGCAATTTTTCGGGGATTTCAAAGAAGTGACGGTCCTTTACTTTGTGGTGCAGCAACATGCCACGCGAAGTCTTAGCGTCTTTGGTAATCACATCTGCATAGCGGCGCGGCTCACCTGGCCCCGGGGGCGGCACTGGAGGCGTCGGCGTTGGTGCGGCAACTGCGGCGGCGGTGGCAGTGGCGGAGGGGCGCCCAGCCGCGGCCCCGGCAGCCGGTGCAGCGTT
>JACMOJ010000521.1 GCA_014378085.1 Burkholderiales bacterium
TGCCCATCTTAAGAAGGTCGTCTTGGTCGAGTTACTTGTGAACACTGTAGGTTTCCTCTTCAAAGCAATACGGCATAACTTAATTTATACGTCAAATTTGACGCACAACCTTTACGCCCACTGCATATCAAAATTCCCATCTTCTGAGAAATAGGCTTGCAATCAAGCACATGCGCGATGATGTTGTATTCGGGCACGCTCATAACAGAATCGACTTTTGCGTCACGTCGAACAAGGTTAGCAGAACTGGGAGGTCGACGGAAATGACGGCTTTTGGCCGTTAGCGTTCTGTACGCGCAGTAATAGCTTGGACTCGATCGGCACTTAGGGAGTTGGGGTCACCACCTGGATTGCCGCCGGAAGCCGCATGATTGCCGCCACGGGTCAGCACCCAATAGAACAGCCAGACTGCGCCCCCAAATATTGCAAGCAAGACGAGCGTGATGACGGTTTCATTCATGGCGTTCTCCAGTAACCCCAATATAGCAGCCATCAAAGCATGCCACTAGCATCGCGTGCTAGGTCTGCTTTTGTGTCATCGCGCTAACAGCGAAATGAGGGGCGCTCGGAAAGGAGGGTAGCCGGACGCGGTCTCCCGCTTCCAGCGCCCGAAAAACCGAGCATGATAGTTTCCCATCACTCGGCTCGAGCAGCACAAAGGCCAGCAACAATCAGTCACTGACCCGGGAACTCGGATTGCTCCCCGAATTACCTGCGCGATACTCACCCGCAGCCGTTGTGCATGTCAGGTGGACCATGCTGGGGGCGCACACGCCCATGATGCGGCGTCCATTTGCATTCCCCACAATAACGGTTCTCCGAGCTTTCTCGCGACGCACCACCAATCGGACGGAATTAAAGGGGTCGACGTCGATTATTTTCAATCGTTGGCGCCAACCTAGCCAATGTCGGCAGCGCTGCGATGTCATCGCCGGTTTTGGCTTGCGCGAGACGGAGATCGTACATCGCCTGTAGGTTGAGCCAGAACTGTGGATTGTTGCCAAAGTAATGCCCCAGTCGCAACGCTGAATCGCCTGTGATGGCGCGCTGACCATTGACGATACTCGTCACCCGATTGGTCGGAACATTGAGTTGACGAGCGAGTTCCGCCGCGCTCATTTCCAACGCTTCGAGCTGCTCGGCGAGATACTCACCAGGGTGAATTGCGCTTCGTGCCATCGGTGACCTTTCAGTGGTAATCGACAATTTCGACATTTGTCGGGCCGGGAGACTTGTCCGGCCATTCGAAACATACGCGCCATTGATCGTTGATACGGATGCTGTACTGACCTTTTCGGTCGCCTTTAAGAGATTCGAGCCTATTCCCAGGCAACGCGAGATCCCCCAGATTGGTGGCCGCGTCAAGTTGATCTAACTTGATCTCAGCTTTGTGGTGGATGCCGTCAAACGCCTTCACACGTTTGCCATCTGCAAAGTCCCGCGTGCGTTTGTCCCGATAGCGGAGGATCATGGGTCCAAACTTTGCACGATCCGTTTCGTTACGTCAAGCGTAACGACCAAAAAACCCGCTGGCGCACACGCAAATGAAAAACGGGGTGCCAATTGCTTGGCACCCCGTTTGATATTTGGCTCCCCGACCTGGATTCGAACCAGGGACCTGCGGATTAACAGTCCGTCGCTCTACCGGCTGAGCTATCAGGGAATCGACGCGTACTGATGCAATCGAAGACCCGCATTTTAGCGGTTTTTGGGCGTTATGGTCAAACCCCATCAAACGGGGAAATTAGCCCGGCTTTGCCCCGCACTTTGTGTTGGTTGTGCGGGCAGTCACGGCGGGGGCCGTGCATTTGCGGGTGCATTTGCGGGTGCCTTTGCGGGTGCATTTGCGTGCGCCTTTGCGTGCCCACCCGCACGCACCTTGGCGGTGGCGGCGCTCAACGCGTCGGCCAAATATGCCCCGTAAAAATCCGGCAGCATCGTGCCCATCAGCGGTTCGCCAATGGTCTTTCCATCAGCGCCAAAGAAGCTCACCACCGGCGCGAACTTGATGCCTCGTGCTCGAACAAAATCCGCATGTGTGGTCGGTTTGCCATCAAAGTCACGCAGCGCGGCGCTGGACTGTAGATCGATCTGGCGGATGATCGCTCTGACTGGCTTCTCAGCGACCAGCGGCGTGAGGTGGCTACGCCGTATAGCTTCACAGTACGGGCAGCCAGGCAGGCTGTAAAGCACCAAGATCGGTACACCTGCCTTGCGCGCGGCGGCGGCGTCAGCCTGTAAATCGGTGGCCTTGGTGAGTGTTGTTTCGGCGGGGTGCGCCACCGATGGCAAAAATGGCAAAAGCGTAACAACCCCAACAACGAAGGCCGCCACCACCCGCACAAAACGCGCCGCGCGGCGGCTAGGACTAAGCGATGCCGACATTACCTTGTACGCCTACAAGCTTCGGCAAATTGAGCGCCTTGGGCTGCACGGTTTTTTTATCGCGCAGATACCCCGCCACCACATCCCAGATCGGCGGTGACTTGGAATCACGTGCGCCTTCGGCCACTGGCGCCCAGCCGGCCACTTTGTAGTTTTTATTTGCGTCGATCGGTTTGCCGTTCAGGGTCATCGCCGAAATACGATTACCCATTTTTTCATTCGGCGCGATGGTGTACTGCAGGCCACCCACACGCACCATGTCGCCGCCCTGCTGCAAATATGGATCAGGGTTAAACAAGTTATCGGCCACATCTTCAAGGACAGTCTTGATGAAGTCGCCCTTCATATCTGTGAGGGTAGTGAACGGATAGGTGATGGCGGTCTGATCCATGACGTGCTCAAAGGTGATCGCTTGATTGGGGAGGATGGAGGTGCCCCAACGAAAGCCCGGCGAAAACGCGATCTCTGCACCCTGTACTTCCATCAACGCATCCAGAATGAGCTGATCAAAGGTGCCATTGAAGTTCCCGCGCCGATACAGCAAACCCCTCGTAGTTGCTAGCTTTTCAGACAATTTTGCCTCAAAAGGCCCGCGGACATTGGTGATTAGCTTGTCCATCGCTGGATCAGCCGGCAGGAGGTTGGCGAAGACCGGCAACAGCTTGTAGCGGAAATCGACCACCTTCCCACCGCTGTTGCCAACCCGCACGTCCAGGTCGAGCACGCCGAGGAATTTGCCATTCGAGCCCGCGTTGGTCACCAGCGTCTTGCCGGATTTGTTCGCGACAATTGATGGGGCAGGAACACCGTCGTGCGTGTGCCCCCCCAGAATCGCATCAATGCCGGTGACACGTGAGGCCATCTTCAGGTCCACATCCATGCCGTTGTGCGAAAGTAAAACAACGGCTTGTGCGCCCTTCGCGCGCGCATCGTCGACCGTCTTTTGCATTTCCATTTCTTTGATGCCAAAGGTCCACTCCGGCGTGAAGTAACGTGGATTGGCGACCGGCGTATACGGAAATGCCTGGCCGATGATGGCCACTTTTATTCCGTTCATTTCCTTCATCGTGTAAGGCGCGAAAACGGGATCGCCAAAATCAGCGGTGTGAATGTTTTGCGCGACGAAATCTATCCCGGGTTTTCCACTCGGTTTGAAATCTTTTTCGATGATTTCTTTGACGCGTTTATCACCCAACGTCATTTCCCAGTGGGCCGTCATCACATCCACACCGAGCGCCAGACACGCATCAACCATGTCCTGGCCGTTGGTCCACAATGCTGTTGCACTGCCCTGCCAGGTATCGCCGCCGTCAAGCAGCAGCGCACCGGGGCGGCTCGCCTTCAAGCGCTTCACCAGCGTGGAAAGATGCGCAAAGCCACCCACCTTGCCGTAGGTTTTTGCTGCCGCTTCAAAGTTCAGATACGTGAAGGCGTGCGCTTCTCTGGTGCCGGGACGCGTCCCAAATTGTTTGAGTAGCTTCTCGCCGACGATGTGCGGCGCTTTGCCGCTGGCACTCGCGAGCCCAAGGTTTACATTCGGTTCACGAAAGTAAATCGGCTTTAGCTGGGCGTGGCAATCCGTCATATGCAGCAGATGCACGTTGCCGAACTTCGGCAGGTCATACATCGCGCTTGCGCCGCCGCTAGCGGGCTGTGCGGCGAGTGCGCCGTGCTGGTCGAGCGCCAAGCCACCGGCGGATGCAATCGCGAGGATGTTTAGAAACTCGCGCCGATTCATGCTGCTCATATTATTTTCCTAACTTGGGGCCCCGCCTTCGCGGGGACGGGGCTCATTGGACAATCATTGCGAGTTGTGGCGGCCCGCGCATTAAAACTCAAGATCGTCCGCGATTGCTTTGATACCGGCTTGTGCACAGGCCTCGTCCATCGCCCCACCCGGCGCACCAGATACACCGATCCCACCGAGCAGCGCGCCACCCGCCTCAATCATCAATCCTCCGCCAACGGTTACGACACGTGCGATGTGACGTATACCGCTGGAGGGTTTGTTGGACTCCGTTTCCTTGCCGAGTTCCGTGGTGCTGATCTTGAAACTGACGGATGTCCACGCTTTGTTGACCGCGGTGTCCGGCGTGTGTGCGCCGGCAAATCGATCTCGCAACATCACTTGCGTATTACCGCCGCGATCAACCACCGCCACCGCGACCTGTGCACCATCCTTGCGGCATTTATCGAGCGCGGCCTGCGCGGCTCGTTGCGCGGTTTCAAGGGTGAGTTGTTTGAGCGTGAAGGTGGCCGGTGCAGCCGGCGCCGCATTGGCGTTTGCGCCTAACAGTATTGCGACGATGAAAATGCCAGATAGTCGTTTCATGTTGCCTCCTTTGGCCATAATGCCGCGGTTCGTAGGGTGGGCCCTCCTCCAAACTCAGCAGCGTGCCCACGAGAACCTACCGATGGTGGGCACGCTGCGCTTTGCCCACCCTACAAGATACTGCCTGCGCAGGGATGACGATTTTCTAGAGAAAATTTCTATGAAATTTTTAAAGAAAATCTGCTTCAACCAAAACTTGGATCCCCACCCGGCGCAAGCCTTGTGGTTGTTCGTGGGGATGACGATTTTCTAGAAAAAATTTCTATGCAATTTTTAAA
>JACMOJ010000522.1 GCA_014378085.1 Burkholderiales bacterium
ATGAGCGTTTGCATATCGCGCATGCCACGCAGCTCGAGCATGTGTGAACCCATCAGTTCGCGCATACGGTTCTCGCCAGCGATTTGTAGCTGTCGCAAACCACGTATTTCATTCTGGCGCGAGACGGCTTCGCCACGAATGTCGAGTACCGATAGCTGGGCAACGTCACGCATACGGCCCGCCTGGCGCACTTTGACCATGCGGTACTTGCAGTCGAGTTCAAGCGCCGCGATCTGCTCGGTCACCGAGAGCGTGGGCTTCGGCGCGGGGCTGGGTTTGTCAGATTCGGTCGTCACGACACAATTATTAGCGATGCAGACGCGTTTTGGCGAGAAGAGTGAAAGTCGCCATCTGGCGGGTGTTTTCAACCAGTTGTGTTTGAAGGTGCCCGCCAGTCGGTGAGTTTGGCCTAATGTGACATTTTCTGCATTTTCGTCGGCATTGGCTCTATTAAGCGGCGGTGGGCGCAGCGCCGCTGTGACTGGCAAAATAGCGCCTCTCCGAATCAATTGATGGAAAGCGGCAAATGGCACAGTACGTATACACGATGAATCGCGTCGGCAAGATTGTTCCGCCGAAGCGCCAAATCCTCAAAGACATCTCACTCTCGTTTTTCCCCGGTGCCAAGATCGGTGTGTTGGGCTTAAACGGTGCGGGCAAATCGACGCTGCTCAAAATCATGGCGGGTGTGGATAAAGAAATCGAGGGCGAAGCGGTACCGATGCCGGGCATCAAGATTGGTTATCTCATGCAAGAGCCGCTGATGAATCCCGATCAAACCGTTCGTGAGGCAGTGGAAGCGGGCTTGGGCGGCGTGCTGGCGGCGAAGAAGCGGCTCGATGAGGTGTACGTCGCCTACGCTGAAGAAGGGGCGGATTTCGACGCCTTGGCGGAGGAGCAGGGCAAGTTGGAGGCGATCATCGCGGCAGGCGACGGCGATTCATCGGAAGCGCAGATGGAAATTGCGGCAGATGCTCTACGCATTCCGCCGTGGGACGCGGTGGTTGGCAAACTGTCGGGCGGTGAGAAGCGGCGCGTGGCGCTCTGTCAGTTGCTGCTTTCTAGGCCGGACATGTTATTGCTGGATGAGCCGACCAACCACCTTGATGCAGAAAGTGTCGATTGGCTGGAGCAATTCCTCGCGCGTTTTCCCGGCACCGTCGTGGCGGTCACCCACGATCGTTACTTCTTAGACAACGCCGCGGAATGGATTTTGGAACTCGACCGTGGATCGGGCATACCGTGGAAGGGTAATTACTCTAGCTGGCTGGATCAAAAGACCGATCGCTTGCAAAAAGAAGAGTCTTCCGAGTCAGCGCGCCAACGCAACTTGAAGAAGGAGCTTGAGTGGGTGCGACAGAACCCGAAGGGGCGACAAGCAAAATCAAAAGCGCGTATGACGCGTTTTGAGGAACTATCGAGTTACGAATATCAGCGTCGTAACGAAACAAGTGAAATCTTTATTCCGGTCGCCGAGCGCCTAGGCAATGAAGTGATCGAGTTCACCAACGTGACCAAGTCATTCGGTGATCGGGTGTTAATCGACAACCTATCCATGAAAATCCCGCCGGGCGCGATTGTGGGCGTGATCGGTCCGAACGGTGCGGGTAAATCGACATTGTTCAAATTAATTCGCGGCACTGAGACGCCTGATTCGGGTGAAATCAAGATTGGCCCAACGGTAAACCTGGCGTTTGTCGATCAATCGCGCGACGCGCTTGAAGCGGATAAAAACGTGTGGGAAGCGGTCTCTGGAGGCTCGGATATTCTGCAGGTCGGAAAATTCGAGATGCAATCACGCGCCTACATTGGGCGGTTCAACTTCAAGGGTGGCGACCAGCAAAAACTGGTCGGCAAACTGTCTGGCGGTGAGCGCGGACGTCTGCATTTGGCGATTACGCTCCTCAAAGGCGGCAACGTGCTGCTACTCGATGAGCCCTCCAACGACTTGGACATTGAAACATTGCGTGCGCTCGAAGATGCGTTGCAAGAGTTCGCTGGTACCGTCATGGTGATATCCCACGATCGCTGGTTCCTGGACCGCCTAGCGACGCACATCCTCGCTTGTGAAGGCGATTCGCAATGGGTGTTCTATAACGGCAACTACAACGAGTACGAGGCCGACAAAAAACGCCGCTTAGGAGAGGAGGCCGCGAGGCCGAAGCGGGTGCGATTCAAGGCGCTGAAGTAGGGTTGTACTCAAGGGGAGCGGTCTAGCCGATAGCCGGCCCCGCAGTCGGCGTCCCGTAGTTGGCGACCCCAATGCAAAAAGAGCGCCCGAGGGCGCTCTTTTTGTTTCCTACGGCGCAACGGTTTAGACGCTTAATTATTTAGCGGGTGCTGCGTCTTTTTTAGCTTTTTTAGCTTTTTTCTTGGCTTTCTTAGGTTTGCTAGCTGCTGCTGCGTCGGCTTTGGCTGGTGCCTTATCTGCTTTGGCAGGGGCCTCAACTTTTGCGGGAGCTGCCGGTGCAGGAGCGGCTTTTGCCGGAGCTGCAGCAGGTGCTGGAGTCTGTGCGTTAACAATTGCTGGTGCGCCGAACGTAATCGCTGCGCCAGTGGCCAATGCAAACAAAAGTTTTGATGTGCTGATCAGTTTCATTTCTAATTTTCCTTTAATAAAAGATGGTGACGCTTGAACACCTGCACTTTTTGACGCTGAACTCACTCACGAGATCTTTGCGGCTACGACCGGTACTGCATGTTAATTTCCGCTGTCCAGTCCACTCTTAACGTGCAAAAGTTGAATTGGTTTACAGCACACTGGGTTTACTGCCCACGGGTCTACCACTACTCGTTTACCAACCACCGCTCACCACTCATTGTGCCTA
>JACMOJ010000056.1 GCA_014378085.1 Burkholderiales bacterium
ACCGCGAATGCGCGAGCACCAACCATATTCCTTGAACGAGCGATTGATATTGACTGCCATCGCATACGCGGCATTGGACCATGTATAGTTCCTGCTATCGGCGCCGGTCGTGTCTTCCTCGAAATCGAATTCCTCGACCGGATCGGTTTTCGCACCATACGGCGCACGCGACAGAAAGCGCGGCATTGCCAGACCGATGTAACGCGCATCTTCGGATTCCCGCAGCGAGCGCCAGGCAGCATGCTCGGGCGTCTGGAAAATCTTGGTCAGGTCACGCGGATTGGCCAGCTCTTGCCATGACTCCATCAACATGACCGATGGATTGGCGGCCGCGATAAAAGGCGCATGAGCGGCAGCGGCAATCTTTGCCATCGAACCGAGCAGCTCGACATCCGGTGCGCTGTTATCAAAATAATAGTCTGCCACCAGCGAACCGTAGGGCTCGCCACCGAACTGACCGAATTCTTCTTCGTAGATGCGCTTGAAGATAGGACTTTGATCCCAGGCCGTACCTTTGTATTTCTTGAGCGATTTGGCCAGGTCGTTTTTCGAAATGTTCATGACCTTGATCTTGAGCGTCTCGTCGGACTCGGTGTTATTGACCAGATAGTGCAAGCCGCGCCACGCACTTTCTACGGCCTGGAATTCCTTGGTATGCAAGATCAGATTGATTTGCTCGGTGAGCTTCTTGTCGAGCTCGGCGATCAATCCTTCGATCGTGCCCAGCACATCGCCGGAAATCAGATTGGTACCGAGCAGCGCTTGTTCGGCGAGCGTCTTGACCGCATTTTCGACGGCTTCTTTTGCCTTGTCGGATTGCGGCTTGAATTCTTTTTGCAGCAAGCTGGCAAAATCGCCGGATGCGAAACTGACGTCGCCGGGTTGTGCTTGTTCTGCGGAACTTGTTTCAGCCATTTGGGTATCGCTCCTGATAAAGTTTTATTGAGGCTTGGGCGCAGCCGTGAGCGCCTGCATCAGCGCCGGCTCGGCAAGTAGTTTGGCGATCAGCTCTTCGGCACCTGTCTTGCCATCCATGTAGGTCAGCAGATTGGAGAGCTGGCCTCGTGCCTCCAACAGGCTATTGAGCGAACTGACTTTGCGCGCAATGGCGGCCGGCGAAAAATCGTCCATGCTCTCAAACGTCATGTCGATTGCCATGTTGCCTTCGCCGGTGAGGGTATTGGGCACCTGAACCGCGACGCGGGGTTTCATCGACTTGAGCCGCTCATCAAAATTATCGACATCGATTTCGAGAAATTTGCGGTCTGCAACCGGCGCCAGTGGATCCTTTGGCTGACCCGACAAGTCAGCAAGCACACCCATCACGAACGGGATCTGAACTTTCTTTTCCGCGCCGTAGACTTCGACATCGTACTCAATTTGAACACGCGGAGCCCGATTGCGAGCGATGAATTTCTGACTGCTATCTTTAGCCACAGCATACCTCCTGGTTTGAAAGGACCACTCAATGAAAACTGGAAAAACGACAATGTCCGGCCTGTTAAAACGAGCCTATTTTTTACCGCAGTACGCCGCAAAGTCGCGCGGCGTCGTCCTTGCCCGTCAGTGCCGCGCCAGCGCGTGCGATACGGACCGACCCAGGGCGCTGCGTCCAGGGATAGCTGTGCACAGCGCGTCAATCATCGTCCGAGGTACCGCTGACTTTGTAAAATTGATCGAGGCCATCGGACGCCACGTCTTTGAGGATTTCTACAAAGCTCTTGTCGACAAGCCGCTGCGCGCGCTTCAATAGCAAGGGAATCGGACTCGATGGTTCATGGCGGTCGTAGTAATCGCATAATTTGTCGAGCATTCTGACCACATCGTCACGGCTGGTGATTTCGCCTGCAACGGCCTTGATAACAGCGGTCGCCTGTTGGCCACTGGCGTCCGACGCGGACATCTGGCCGGTGTCGGAAACCGCGTCTCCGGTCAGGCCGGCCGCGTCATCGCGCATGGCCATGTGTTCCGATACAAAATACCGGGCCCTGGCAAGCAGCTTCGCAAGCTGTGACAAGTCAAGCGCCCGCGATACACCGACGCGCTGGGTCACCAGTTCTTCGATATGTACAACGCTTTGGCGGGCCTGCACCAGCGCCTGGAAGAGCGTCTGCAGCTCAATGAGGTCTGCGTCTTTGAATGCTGCCACGATGACGGCGAGATCGGACTTTTTTTCCCCTTCAGCGACTTGCAGTTCGCCGGTCGTAATCTCGAAATCACGTAATGAAAAAAGTCCGTGCACGCGGGAGCGCACCAGCACGACTTCCCTGACATCGCGCAGTACGGACCCGAACTCGATCAGCACCGCCAGCGTGTTAATCCGTATCATCGGATCGTTATCATCGCTCGGATCAAGCTGAGGATGCACCGAATCCCAATACGTTTCGATCATGCCTTCAATCAAACGCAGTCCGGCGGCAAATCCGATGATGCCATGCAGGTGCAGCGCAGCGCGTGCATAGGTTGTTGCAACACGCAAGTCGCGCGTTCGTGTCAGCAGATCAGACGCGTTAGCCGCAATGCTTTTCCACTCCGGCGGGATGCCGGGTGTAAGCGTATCGCCATACTGCACTTCCGGCTTGCCTTGCAAAGCCGCGTCAAGTGCAAGAAAATCGGCATCGTATTCAAGGTTAGGGCCGCATGGCTCATCCTCTGACACTGCCTGAAGCGATGCGTCGACATCAATCAATTCCACACTTGCCACGTAGCGCTCCGGTTCCGTCGTTTTCGCTCTCCAGATATTGTCTGGACATTTTTGTTATGAACGGCCGGTGCTGGTTCGTAGCCCGCGGCGGCATTCAGTGTAGCCGAGGCAAAAAATACTGTCTATAAAGATTTAATGCCATTGCATAAATATTTTCGATATCTTTTTTACCATATTTTTACGCCTTCACACCTGTTCCAGCCGACGTAGATGGATCTTCAATTGCATACAACAAGATCGTGCCCCATCCATAATTTTCGCGCGTCTTTGGCAGCACAGGAAGCGGTATTGCCGCGCGCTACCGGAGCGCGATCGCCGCCATGAATTGGGTGCGATCATGCTCGGTCTCCAGGCTGGCGCACAGTGTGCTCAAAAATTCCACGCGGTCACTGGCAGCACGCACAGCGCGCTTGACCAAGATTTTGGCTATCGGC
This sequence comes from Burkholderiales bacterium, assembly GCA_014378085.1. Next base: position 3,139 of record JACMOJ010000056.1, read on the forward strand.
CCAATCAATGCAGTCAACGCACGCTCAGCGCATTTCGTGAATTCATCATCAAGCGCCGCCGAGGTTGCTGCAGGCGTAAATTCGCGCGCAATCGTATTGGTCTCCTGCCCGAGCATTGCCGCCGTACCTAATTTAATATTTTCCAGCATGCTCACAAACTGTTCCTGCCCGATCTTTGAGGGAATGTGTGGCAACAAGGCTGCGCGCAAGCCCTCGATACTGGTCACCTGAAAAGCGATTTTTTTCAGCAACAGCTTCGCCATCGGCCCGATTTGCCGCGCCAAACCCGCTTCAATGGCTGGAAGCGCGTCGCCCAGCCACATCGGCGCGGTGAACGTGCCGGTCGTGAAGCTGACAGGGGGGCTCGAATGCGTCGGCTCCGTCGCATTCACAAGGCGCGTGGCATCCTGGTCGACCATCAGCGGTACGGTAGTGGAAGCACTGCCGCTACTGCCGAAATCGGTCGCCCCGACCACCATGAGCGCGTCGAGGAAGGCCCGCGCGGACTGATAGCGATGGGCAGGCGACTTGGCAAGCGCACGCTCCAGCATCGCGTCATACGCCGGCGAGAGTACCGGATTGACCTGCGAAGCGGGCGTTGGCGTGTCGTTGAGTATCTTTTGCATGACGACGGCGATGGGCCCTGCAAAGGGTCGACGTCCGGTCAACAGCTGGTATGCCACAACGGCTGCGGAAAAGACATCCGAGCGACGGTCAGCCGTTTCGCCGCGATACTGCTCGGGCGACATGAAGCTGGGCGTGCCCATCATCGAACCGATCTGTGTCAGGTTGGACGATTCGATGCGTGCGATACCAAAGTCCGTAATCTTCAACTGCGCGTCGCGTGTAATGAGCAGGTTGGCCGGCTTGACGTCACGATGGACGACCCCCCGGACATGCGCATAGTCGAGTGCACCTAGCAATTGCGCGATCCAATCCAAAGCGCGCGCGGTTTCGGTCGGCGCATCCGCAACCATCAGCGTATTGAGGGGCACACCATCGACGAATTCCATCGCCAAATAAGCGCTGTGCGTATCTTCGCCATAATCATAGACCGATACGATGTTGGGATGAGTCAGCCGACCAGCTGCCTGTGCCTCGTTCTTGAACCGTGCGACCATTCCGGAATCCTCATCGATTAACAGTTCCTTGCGAATGGTCTTGATGGCGACGACTCGTGCAATATTGAGATCGAAACCCTTGTAGACGACGCCCATGGCACCGGTACCGAGCACGGCATCGATGCGGTATTTGCCCAGATGTTGCGGCATGGTGGGTTCTGTCATTTAGCGCTCAATTCCATTCGAAATAAAAATTGCCTTTGCCCGGCGTTCCATTTCCGGGCGAGGCAAGTCAATCATCGAGCATCTTCATCGCGCTGTTAAGACTGGTGCGCATGCGTTTGAACGACTGCGCCAGCGTAGCCAGTTCGTCACTGCCGGACGCATCGAATTCGGCGACATCGAACTTGCCCATACTTATTTCATCGGCCAGTGCCGACATCCGGGTAATGCGGCGCGTGACGAAACGATCGACCATGACGTTGAGGGAAACGAACAGAAAGACAAACACGCCAAGCATGGACAACAAAAAGGTCCTGAGCATGCCATTGGCGCGCGCCAGCGGCACGGTCATCGGCACGGAGACCATCTGCGCACCGACGATTTCATTGTGCTTCCATCCAAAACCGCCAGTGGATCCGTAGATATCCAGCATCGTCTTCGGTGCAGCCGCAGGAACACTATGACATCGCAAACAGTCCGTGTCAGTGATGCGTAACGGATATGCGATGTACAGCGACGGACCTGTCGCAGTGAGGCGTTCGCCTACATATTCCTGTGTCGCTGGTGAACTGCGCAAGGTGTTGACCACATCGGCTTCCCATTCGACTGCGCGGTCACGTGGATTGGTCGGATTTAGCGTTGCCTCTTTGTAGGTGAAGTCAGGATAATTTTTCAGCAAACTTGACAAGTGCTCGGTCGCGGAATACGACGGAATGGATTGCGGCAAGAATTTTTCATCGAGCTGTGTCTTGAGTAGCGGCACGATTTGCTTCGAAGTGTAGCCGCGTGCGGCCAATGCCGACTCCATCAAAATGCGCGCATTGCGCAGGGTTTCTTCGCGTGCATTTTGCTTAAGTAACACGTTTGCCACTGCCCACGCTGCGGCGAAACCCACGACAAAAATGACAAGGAAGACAAGATTGAATTTTGCCGCAAGAGAAAATTTCATGAAGCCGAAGATACCATGATGACATCACCTAAAATGTTTAAGTTGAAATAGAACTTTCTACAAGGCACAAATTTTAAAAACCGAAATCGAAATCGATCGCGGTCTTGACAGTGTGCCATGACCGGATCTTACCGTGAGATCTTGATTTTTCGAAGTCAAATCGGTATGCGGAGAACATGCGCTGCTCGCTCGATTGACGCCATCCCACGGCAGGTAACGGATCCCGTCATGGGGGAAATTGCACGACGATAGGTGACCCGATTACTCGGCACGGCTTGCCGGTACCGGCCCGTCAACCCGCTTGTTTTGGTGCTGTGCCACCGCTGAAATTCTCTTTTTCTTTTCAATGCCATCGGCGTAATAGGACGGGTGTTTCGAGGTCATGGCACCTTTATTAGCAAGCACTTCCTCGGCGGACGTGTAAAACCCGGTCCCGTTAGGCCCGTCAGAGACATCACACACGACGTTATCCAGTGTAACTTTTTGATTGCTGAGTTCTAATAGCGCCTGGTAAAGATTTTTCTGCGTTGGACGGTAATGGCCGGAGCTATTGTCAATACTGACCAGTCTTCCGTCTTCGATTTTTATGGAGCCTGCGCATAGAACAGGCCGCCCAGCCAAGAAGCTCGAATGTTGAAAACCCATATCCTTGGGTTTCATGTTGTCACCTTCTATAAAAAGGTTGCCATATTCATCCATAGCATAAATGACGGCGCGCCCGGTATCCCATTTATCGAAACCATTATGGCGAAAAAGTAATCCGTTTTGGATGACCGCGATATACGGTAATCGTAGATCGCGCTTGAGATACAAGACTTCAATACGGTTTCCATTGCTTTCGAGAAATGCTTCAAGTTTTTTGGTATCTGCAGGGCGAAGTTCTGTAATTCCTTTACTGTAAAACTCCTCTTTCCCGAACTTCCCCATTTTCTTCCGCTGATCTTCATCGGCTGCTGCGACAAACATTTTGTAGCTTTCATTTACTTCCGACATCGATAGCGGATTTTTTTTACCGCTCTCCAGATGCATAGTCCTTTCAAACTGGTATCTGGGGTCCAGTGGCTTGACAACTTGTACCTTCCTGTTACCAACGTGATTCAGACGCTTTGCCTCATAGTCGAGCTGCCGGTTGAACGTTGTCGACTTGACAGAGCTATCGTGATCAACAGGCGCAAATAAATTATTCGCTATCAGACCTCTCAATGTTACTTCTGCCTCCTTGCCAAGATCGCTTATTTCACGCCATCGTGAAATGAACCGGTCGTCCCGATTGGATGGAACATCCTTTTTCACCTCCATCCATATGTTGCAATGTTGCATGACAAATAACAGACTCGATGCTTGATTCATGACGTTCGCTGATTGAACATGGTCCCAGTATCGCTTTAACGCGGTGTCTACTTTTTCGATATTCTTTCCGCGCCCTCCGTAAAAGTTTTTTGTTCTCGATGCGAATTCCTTAAATTGATATTTTGGCGATAGGAGCATGGTGCGGGTCCGCGAAAGGGTTATTCGTTGCAAATTTTTGGCAACATCAAATTAATGCCTGATCTTGGTACTCTTTGATTTGCTTGCGTCCGGCTTGTTTAGCCAGGCGCCTGATTCAACACAAAAACGGAGAATGTTGGCTGCCAGTGCAGCCGTGCTTCGCATTGCAATCGCTTTTAACTACAACCTCTAGCACCCTCGTACGGCGCCATCGGTACCTCACGGGCCAAGCCGTCGACTGACGTTAATCCGACTGTGGGTCCTGCCGGTCATCGGTTGCGTCCCGTATCCTGCTTCGGCGCCGCTGGTCCTCGCGCTCGCGCTGTCGCAACACGTCGGTCATGATATTGAAGGTCCGAGCTAACCGACCAAGTTCGTCGTTCGCAGTCACCTTGATATGTGCTCCGTCATAATCACTTTGCTTAAGCGCATGGGCAGCGTTCGTAAGCCGATTGATGGGCTGTACGATCGTGCGGGCAAATAGGACAGCGATTGCGATAAAGATCACGCCGACGAAGACCAAGCTAGCGAGGACATTGGCAAACAAATTATGCAAAGGTGCTTCGAACGCCAACCGAGATTCCGTAACACCGACAACCCAATCATGCCCCGGTACCGGTGCGTAGCCGGCAATTTCAGTTTGACCGGACAAGGTCGATGCGTAGAGTACGGTACCAGGGGCCTTTGCGCCGATTGTGACCGCAGCAAGGTCGGGCATGTCAAGACTGGTAATCGTGTCGCGACGAAATCGCTGATCGGCGACGATTTTCTGTAATCTGTCTGGTGTGAGTGGCATTAAGCTCTGGTAGAGCTTGGTTCGGTCATGATAATGAATGAGCACGCCATCGCCATCAAGCATGAAGGTAGCAATGGACTCCTGTTTGATCTCGTCCAGGATGGCGGCAATGGCACTGCCTTTTATCCGCAGAACGAGAACCCCGACGACCGTACCTGAAGCGCTGCGCACCGGGTTCGCATAAAAAATGCCGGCCTCACCGTCCTTTGCGGGCACAACGAGCCCGGTAATGTGAGAACGGCCCGCTAGCGCGGGCGTGAAATATTCGCGAAATGCGAAATTGAGACCTTCCAGCGTGGCATCGTTTGACGCGCGAGCAGTACCGGTCGTATCGAGTAAGATCAACGTGTGGATATTAGGATTCGTCTTGGCCAGCTTTTGAAATTTGGCTTGAATCGATTTCGTTACCAGTTCGGCGGGCCGTTCGAAGAACTCGGCAAATTCCTGATCCGTGCCAAGGTAATCGGCCACACTGCGGCTGTCGTTGACCAGTTGTGCTACACGACTTGCGGAATTGAACGCATATTGCTCCATCTCGCGCGATTCGCCCGCAGACACGACGGCAAGCGCGCCTCGCAGATTATAGTAGGCAGTCAATGTCATGGGTAGCAGCGCGGCGAATAACATGGCAATTGTCATTTTTGCCGCCAGTGGCCATGACGCTGGCCGCAACACGGCACGAGCTCCTTCCTTGAGCTTTGCATGGAGCAGCTTGGGCGACCTACAGGCCGCGCGCCAATTCGCGGCCGGTACCGGTTCAGGCTCTTGCGTTCCTAATGCCTGGCGCAAATCCAGCGCAGCCAGATTCGCACCAAACAGTGCACGGCGAAATGCGCCCACATCCTGCGGCCTTGCACGTGCATCCAACTCCAGCGCCCAGTCGATCGCTTCTAAAAATTCGACACTATAGCGGCCTGCACCTATTTCTTTCGCCGCGGGCATTAATTCGCTTCGGGCGAATCGCTGCGTGGCTGGCAACGACTTTTGACCGGTAGTCATCCAGTACAACGTTGCGCCGATCGCATAGATATCGGTCCACGGCCCCTGTTGCCCACCGTCGCTTTGCTCTGGCGGGGCGTAGCCGGGCGTCATGGCACTCGCCGCATCTTGGTGGAAGCTCGCCGTTTGACGCGCCGCACCAAAATCCAGAAGCACCAGGCTATCGTCGTGCTGGCGCACGTAAATGTTGGCGGGTTTGATATCCCGATGCAGGTAGCCCTGTCTGTGGACTGCTTCCAGACCATCCAACAGCGGCAACATCAGCGCAAGCAAATCGTGTTCGGACATAGCCGCATGCAGGGGCCACCATGTCTTCAATGGCTCGCCCCGTTCATACTCGAGGACGATGTAGGCCGTGCGGTGGGCCTCAAAAAAACGTGCGACACGGACGATATTCGGATGATGGAACGTCGCGAGGGTTCGCGCCTCGACCAGAAAACTGTCCAATCCCGCCTGGTACTGTGCCGCGTCTTCGGGCCAGCGAGGACCAACCGACCGGTCCGCGATGCGCGCCGCCGTGCCGGTGGGAAGATACTCCTTGATAGCGACTTTGACATTTAACTGCATATCGGTGGCAAGGTAGGTAATGCCGAACCCCCCCTGCCCGAGCACCGTGTCAATACGGTATTCGAATAGCCGGAAGCCGTCAGGCAATGCCGGTACTATTTCCGACTGTCCTGCACTACGCCGGTTATGGCGAAAGGCGGCAGCCGGATCGGTTGCCGGCACGGTGGCTAACTGCGTTGCTACAACGATTGTTATATCGTCTTCGGTTACGGCAAGGACTGTCGCGTCCGAAGACGCACATTCGACCATCGGCAAATGTCGATGGTCCCTATATTCCGCAGAATTTCCTTCACCGAGGAAGACAGCCGGTTGCGAAGCATCCGGGGTGCAGGTGTATGCGATATTGCGTGTGTCCACAGCGGCAGATGTCGCAATGATGGTTTGATCGGAATCGCTTTGCACGGTGCCAATCAGGTTTTTGACTAAAGCACTGTTATCGCTCATAAACGCGCGATGAAGGGACAGTAATGTGGTGTGTTACGTGCCGGTGATTTTGGAAGCCGTCGCAAGGCATGTTGTTATGTAAAGACCCTATCGATAGTATTTTGCACGTTCCGATCGTGCAGCAAAATCCCCCGCTGCACCGGTGTCAACCGCCGGGGGTGCACGACCAGCGGCGATGAACGAGAACCCTTTTATTCAAGCGGGAAAGCGGCACGTTTGCCGGCGGCGGATGACGTAATTCGCTCGCGCGAGGGCACCCACATCCTCAGCTGCTCCCTTCCTGAATCGTTAGGACCAAGTATTACCATAACTCTACTTGCACTTGTATCTCATGGCAATGAACATCCACGAGCGGCAATTCTCGAGCATTACGTGGAAAAAAGGTCTCATACATCCTTTTGCCACCGAGTCTGTCCACGAGCGCGTGTCGGTGTATTAACATCGGCAATGCGATTGCCTTTCGTGTCAAATTGGCGGCTTCCGCTTTCAAAACTGACATTTTGCGGGCAGCCTTCGAAAAAGCCGAGTGACACCTTGTTACCGCTGACTTCGCCCGTCGCGCCGGATACTAAGAGTTTGTCATAACCCAGTTTTCCTAACTCAATCGCGAGAAGGCTGGCCAGAGAAGCTGAGGAGGCATCGTCCTCCGGATTAACGATTTTAGTACCTGGATTAAATACTGTACCTCCCGCCAAGCCACTATAACAAATCGAGAGTTGAATTGTTTTAATGGATGTGGTGAGTCCATCCTTTTTTATACGTTGCGCTAGCCATTCAACCTCGATTCCCGCAGTCGTGTCAGCGCCGTTCGGAACATGTATTTTTGCGGCGACTAAATTAGGATTCGCTGGATTTCCTGCACCACCCAAACCATGCGCTGAAATGATCAAGATATCGTCTTGACCAACAACCGATAAGGGCTTCAAATTTGCAAAAAACCTTCTTTTAATAAACTTGCCAGCTGAGCCCCCAATATATCGTCCAGCGTCGTCGAAGATCGTAAGGTTGCTGTAAATTATATTGACTTGGCCGCTTGTTACCGCGTTATCGTTCAGCGATTGTTCAGGGAATGGAATATAACAAAAGGTCGTTGCCATAACGGGAATAAGCTTTTAGAAATAACACGATTACGTAATTTTCAAAAAAGATTTTAGAGCAAACTATCTTTTTGAAAATCTGTTTTTTCACCATTTCAAACTGGTGACATTGTTGACCAACCGGCGCGGCCGTCTAGTTTCAATAACGGAGTAAATACAAGGAAATCGTGTTTAACCATGGCAACGGACGGTGCTGCACGCCCTTCGTTCAAGCAGCAGCCGAGCGCGCCTTGTAGTTTAGCTCAACCACGATCCCGTTGGGATCGGTAAGGAACAGCTGTTGTAGCCCAACGCTCGGCACCTCGCGCTGTGTGAAGGCCACCTCTAGGCTCCTCAGGTGAGCCACCATGGCATCGATCCCATCGGCGTAAAATGCCACATGATCAAGCGCGCCTGACCCAGTCGACGTGGCTGCACGATCGCCCAGATAGTCTTGCAATCCTGAAGGCGCTAGGGGGTCGATGCCGACAATATGCACCGCCGCGTTGGCAAAATCGCCGAGCTCTCCGGTGTACATCCACACGCCAGGAAACGGAAAGTCGGGTCGCGGTCCAACCGTCAGGCCAAGAACCGTTTCGTAGAAATATCGCGATGCATCTAGGTCAGCGGTGCGGATCGAATAATGGTTCAAGGTTAATGCCATGCAGATGCTCCTTATAGGCTGTTGTCGAACTTGGCCTCCAAATCGAAGGTGCGCTCGATCCTGGAAGCCACGTGGTTACGATGTGGTAATTTTTATGTGCCCACCGCAAATTGTGGCCTCTCGGACTCGATGCACTGTCAGCGCCGCGGGGCAGGACGCAGCGCGCAAGCGTCAGATGGTTTCCGTTTCCCGTATGGTAAGCGGACTGGTGCGGACATACTTCGCAATCTCGTCCTTGCGCATGAAGGCGACGCCTGCATGCGACTTTGCATAGCGTATGAACTCGTCCCATACGCGGACCATTTGCGGCAAGCCGCTGATGCGGTCGTGCGCGCTGATCGACATCATGCGGCGTCGGCTTGCCCCCTCTTCATACAACTGATCGAAGTCGAGCTTGATCTGCTCCAGAAATTGACCAGGCGTGAAATTGCGACCTTCGATGAGCAAGATATCGTTATTGCGCAGCGTGTAGGGCACGACGATAAAATCCTTGCCATTGACCTGCTCAATAAAAGGTTCGTCACGGCTGAGGTCATCGATGTGATACGCGTACCCGAGTTCTTGTAATAGCGAGAGCGTATTCGGTCCACGGCGCAGCCAGTTGCAGTTGTAGCCGGTTGGACGTTGCCCGGTTATCTTTTCGACCATGTCAGCCGCTTCCGTGATGAACTTGCGCTCTTGCGGCTTGGTCATTGCATATTGCGAGCTCCAGCGCGGCCCGTGGCCAGCCGCTTCGTGACCGCGCCCGACAATATCACGCGCCAATGCCGGATGTCGCTGGGCTGCTTCGCCAATCATGTGGGACGTCACCTTGATACCATGGCGATCCCATAAGTCAAGCATGCGTGGAATACCTTCACGATAGCCATAGGCAAACCAGGTGTTGGCTGCCAAGTCGGCAGGCACGTTGGCTGGCAGATCCACCTTGGGAAAAGGACTGTCCGTACCTTTGAGCGGTTGACCGCCTGCCTCGAACTGCATCGAGATGGAAATGACGAGGCGGGCGCCGTCTGGCCAAAATTCCCCGTTGGCTGCTGCCGGTTTAGTGCTGGGTTCAGGTACCTTGGTTTGCTGTGCATTGGCATTATTTGCCAGCAGCGTACTAGCCGCAACGGCGGCACTCACGCGTGCGATGAAAGAGCGCCGACCAGCCCTAGGCACTGTTGCTCCGGATTCTGCCGTCACTGATGCTGATTCCGTTTTCCAATTTCGCTCACTTGATGTTGTACGCATGGTTTCTTAGCCTGTAGTCAGCAAATTCATTGCAAAAATGTCGTCAGATCGCGTACGGGTACCTGGACCAATTCATCGCCTCTCGCGAAACGCTCCATCAGGCGCAACCCGCGCGGTAAATACAAATGATTAAACAAATCGATTGGCAATAATACCACTGCAATGCCCGCAAGCATCAATGCCGAACCAATTTTTCGCGCCGCCAGCTCTAACAGCTGGGATGACTATTTGTCGCTTAATGTGTTAGCCTTCGCAAACAATCAAGTCCTTGCCGTCACGCCCCGAGAATGCTGTTTATGGATGCCCGATGAACCTCTTGCCCTTTTCCGTTGTCCGTTGCGTTGGTTTCGCCGCATTTGCTGCGCTCACTAGTCTGGCCTCAATGTCGATGGCCGCCGACGAGATGTTGTTAAATCCAAAAGTGCTGATCGTTGATCCCAGCTTGTCACAGGCGCAGGCTCAGGTGCAAATACTCGCGGCGCGGCGCTACGATTCCTTCTGGAATAGCGGCGATCCAGCTCTTGCTCGCGCGGCACTGGCGCCGAATTTCATGGATCGGTCGCTACCGCCGGGCCGTGCGCAGGGTATTGATGGCCCGCTCGCAGCGGCTATCTTCGTACGCGCTGCAATTCCTGACCTGCGATGCGACATTGATCAAATGATCGTAACCGGTGACAGGGTCGTAGTGCATTTGCGCTTTTACGGCACGTTCGCCGGTCGTTTCAAGGACATCCAGGGTAAAGGTCAAAAAGTCGACTTTATCGCAACGGATATCTACCGAATTGCTGACGGCCGTATCGCAGAAAATTGGCACATCGAAGACAACTTGACGTTCCTGCAGCAACTCGGCGTCGTCGGCGGATAGGCATGCTAGAAGCCGCTTTAAGCAGATACTCGGTAACTCGCCAATCCTCCTGTAACAGCAGCCGACAATCGACACCTGTTTTATTTGGATGCGAATTTCGTGAATCCGGTCGTAGTTATCATGAAACCGGTGGCCGCTTCGGCTGCATAGGAATCGACACCCGACTGTGCCATCACCTGCGCATAAGGCTCGCTCGCATCGTGGGTGCGCGCAAAGGCGAGTGTGGAGACGGCGCATGCAGCGATTGCAAATGCCATGACGATGTGATAGTAAGTGCTGGTCGACGTGCTTTTCATGATTGATCCGTTCATCGTTGTTGAGCCAATTTCAATGCAATGTCGTCGTTCCCTGCCGAAAGCTTTGTGCACTAGTTGGCGACGTTGCGGTTCTTGCCGGTGAACTTCGTTCCACCTCACCTGGCATGATTCGATTATCGAAAAAGCGTGTTACAGCGAGATGTCGAACATTGAAGCGTCAGGTTACAAATGAAATGTTGCGAAATCGGTTTCGCGGCAAACATTTATAGCCCACGCGTAGACGCGGAAGCGAGTCAACGCGTCGATGAGGAGCGATGAATGGGAGGCGTGATGCCGCAGGAGTGGATGACCACGACGTGCGGCGGCCATGGAAGCGCTTTGCTGCATCGTTGCGTGACGCGACAAATACATTGATGAAGTGATCAGTCAAGTCCCTTCCGGACATTGAATCTGCCGTGTCGACATCGACGTACTCTTCACTGCGCCGTTACCAAACGGATTCGACATCGGCGTCGAGAAAATAGCCGGCGCCGCGTTCGGTACGCAGCAATGCCGGCTTCTTCGGATCAATTTCCAGCTTGCGCCGCAGGCGCAGGATCTGCACATCAATAGCGCGATCATAAATATCATCGAAAGCGCGGGATTGCTCCAGCAACTGTTCGCGCGAGATAATGCTGCGGCTGGCGGCGCCCAGAAACACGGTCAGCAGGTTGAATTCAGCATTGGTTAGCGCCACGATCGTCTGGGCTGGATCGAGCAGTCGGCGGGTATTCACGTTTAAGGCCCAGCCAGCAAATCGATAGCTGCGCGGATGTGTGCCGCGTTTTGCTGGCGCCGCCTGCTGGGCGTCGACTGGCGCGGCGCGGCGCATGACGGCGCGCATGCGGGCCAGCATTTCGCGTAACGAAAAGGGTTTGGTCATATAATCGTCCGCACCCAGCTCCAGTCCCATCACGCGATCGGCTTCCTCATTGCGCCCGGTGATGCAAATGATCGCAATTGACAGGTCGCCCTTCCACCGCCGCGCCAGCTCTAGGCCGTCACCGTCAGGCAAGCCCAGATCGAGCAATACCAGCCCATACGCGCCACTTGCAATCTTGGCATCGGCTTCGTTCGCCGTCGCCGCGCCGTCTGCCAGCAGTCCATGACCCTTGAGATAGTCGACCAGCATGTCGCGCATGGCGTGGTCATCATCAACAACCAGTATGGCATGGCGGCTTGTAAGGCTCATTGCTTCTCCTGAAGGGCATTGCGCAGGGCACACGCCAGCGCCGCCCGGGTAATCGGTTTGGATAGCGCGACGGCGCCAATTGCCTGGGCGCGCGCGGCGAGATTGGTGCCGCCGCTACACAGAATCGCCGGCATGCCGGGTGCGATTGTACCTGCGCGGGTCAACAACGCATCACCCGCTATGAACATCATGTCCTGGTCCACCAGAAGCAAGTCGAAATGGCCGGGTGATGCGATGACAGTTGACAAGGCCTGCTGACCATCGGAGCAACCGACCGGCTCAAAGCCGAGCTCAGCCAGCCAGTCTTCAAGCTGCATTCGCAATTGCGCATCATCGTCGGCGAACAAAACCCGCCGGCCATTACCGAACGGTTCGGTATCATCAACGGCCAACAGCGGGGACTGGCTCAATGGCAGCACCAAGCGGAACTGCGTACCGCCTTCGGTGTGCACGGCAACGCCGCCGCCATG
>JACMOJ010000523.1 GCA_014378085.1 Burkholderiales bacterium
AACATCGCCGCCAGCCCGAAGAGCATCAACCCGCCGCGCGTAAGGTCGTAGTCTTCCAGCATGCGCGGCCACGTCATGCCAAGGCTCAGGCCTAGGCTGAGTTCAAAGATGAGGCTGAGCACGGCCCAGATTGCGCCGATGCGCCAGCAGGTGATGGCATAAGCAGATTCCTCATCGCTGCGCTCGCTCAGAATGACAGCGTTTTGGGTGGTAGTGCTCGATGCACTTGGTGTTGCAGCGCCTCCTCTGCCTAGCCCTCCCGCGCGCTGGGGGGGAGGGGATGGAGGCTGCGGCACGCATCCAGCGCATGGTGCACCAGGTGATGGTGAAGATGATGATGGTGGCGGTGACGATGCTGAGTTGACGCGCGCGGAAGCCGCCGAGGACGGGCTCAAGGAAGATGGTGCGCAGCGTGCCGTGAATGGATTCGGCGACGATGATCAAAAGCCAGACGGCGAGTGCGCGTTTGAGGATCGGGAAGGACATTACGAAATTTTAGTAAGTCCGCGTAGGGTCGTCAGTGCGGTGGCAAGGGGGACGCGCGTGGAAAATTGCGCCCCGGACTAAATGGCCGATGAAGCGGGCGACGCTGTCTGGGGCGGCAGGCTGCTAGAGGTGGCGCTCGATGCACGTGGTGTTACAGCGCCCCTGCTCCCTACCCCTACCCCTCCCCCGCGCTGGGGGGAGGGGACTGAAGTGGGTGCTCGGCCAGGCGGGTTTGGTAGGCTGGGTCATTTTGATGGACTCGGTTTAGCAAAACATATTGTGCGGTGAGCCGCAAGCTTCGCCATGTTGCAATATTTGTGAATGTAGCTACGGTCTCCGGCCATGGTGCCGCAATTTTGCTGCCCCGTTGCATCGGCGGGCGGTACCGGTTACGAAGTGTGACGAATCTTATGAACTTGTCGAAGCACTGCCGGTCTAGAAAGGCATATCATTAGTTTGTGGTTTGTTCGTGCGGTGTTTGTCCCTGGTTCGTATTTCATTAAGTGTACGTAGCGTTGGGAAAACCATCGGCTGCATCACTAGGAGGTTTATCTCATGCAAAGTTTTCTAACGCTTTCTGTTGCTGTCTGCGCTACCTTGGCGGCAGCAGTAATCACTCCGGCTGCGGCGCAGGCGGTAGGCAACGTCATTTCCAGCACGCCGGTCATGAAACGTGTCACCGAGACACCGCGTGGCTGTAAGCCCGCCCCCCAGCGCGGCTGTGAGCTCATCACGCAAGACCGCATCATCGGTTACAAGGTGGTGTATGAATACAACGGCAAACAGCACGAGGTGCAGCTGCCGTTTCCGGTAGGCGCAACCATTTCACTGGAGACGTCTTCTAGTGGCGTACAGCCCGCCTCGACACCTTCGGTAACGCCTACACCCTCATATGAGTCCCCACCTAGCCGAGTGGTTGTGGAGTCTGGCTACCGCCCTGAGCCCCGGTATGTGGAGCCGCGTTATGTAGAGCCACGGTATGTGGAGCCACGTTATGTGGAGCAACGCTATGTAGAACCCCGGTATGTGGAGCCGCGTTATCTAGAACCACGCTATGTGGAACGCGTGCGGGTCTACGATGATCCGTATTATTACAGCCCAGCCTGGCCAGCGGCAGTCGTTGGCCTCACGCTTGGGTACGTTGCCGGCAGTGCGTATTGGAATGGGCCGCGCGGCTATGTGCAATACCGCGACCACAGCGGCCACGGCGGTTGGCGTGGGCATCGCCGTTAACAGTTTTTGAGTGTGTGACTCAAAGGCGCTACGGTAAACGTAGCGCCTTTTTTATTGGCGAGGTGATTAGAACGCCTCGGCGATCGCGGTTCCCACTTCGAACGTGTAGGCCTTGCCGTCTTTTCCGACCCCGTCTCCGGGGATCACGGCAATTTTGTGGGTCTGTATCTTCACGCGGCAACCTCATCGGCAGAACGTCATTGCCAAAATTTTGTGACCCAGCCGAGGCGCCGTGTTGCACGTTATTTTGACAGCGATTTCACCTTTTGCTGCGTAATTAATTCTCCTGCGAGCGGCTCGCTTCGGTAAAAGACATCCCGCCGCCATAGCTCGACAGCGCTACCATCGTGGCACCCTTGGTCACGTTCACCGCGCAGTACTTGAGCTCGGCTATCTTGCCGAACGGGTCGAGCGCGGGATTGGTCAGCATATTCGCGGCGGCCTCGTAGTAGGCGAATGGCATAAATACGCTACCAATCGGAATGCCTTCATCTGTCCGCACCGTGATGCCCACCTGACCCCGCCGCGACGCGATCGTAACCGTTTCACCGGCGGCGACACCCACTTTGCGCATGTCGATCGGGTTCATGCTGACCACCGCGCTCGGCTCTATCGCATCTAGCACCGAAGCGCGACGGGTCATCGAGCCGGTATGCCAATGCTCAAGCTGACGGCCGGTGATCAACACAAACGGGTACTCAGCATCCGGGCGTTCGTTAGCCGGAATAATGTCGGCCGGCACAAATTTCGCACGACCTGACGCGGTGGGGAATGAATCGATAAACACCACCGGCTGGCCCGGATCGTTGTCGTCTGCGCACGGGTAGGTCACGCTCGATTCGCGATTGAGACGGTCCCAGCTAATGCCGCTGATGGAGTTTTGTGCGATATGCATTTCTTCGTACACGGCGGCCACACCGCTGTCGTCGCCTGCGTATTGCCAATCAAGCCCCAGTCGTTTGGCGAGTTGTTGAATGATCCACAAATCCTGCCGCGCGTCACCCGGCATATCGAGTGCACGTCGGCCCAGCTGCACCATGCGGTCGGTATTGGTCACGGTACCGGTTTTTTCTGGCCATGCAGATGCGGGCAACACCACGTCCGCCAAGTAAGCGGTCTCGGTCAAGAAAATATCTTGCACCACCAGCATATCGAGATTCGCGAGGCCCGCGCGTGCATGGTTCGAGTCGGGGTCTGACATTGCCGGGTTCTCGCCCATCACATACATGCCCTTGATGCGCCCATCACACGCGGCGTCGATGATTTCTACCACGGTCAGGCCAGGCTTGTTATCGAGTTTGGTGTTCCAAAGTTTTTCAAAGCGCGCGTGGTTCTCTGGGTTGTCCACGCGCTTGTAATCCGGAAACATCATTGGGATTAAGCCGGCATCGGACGCGCCCTGCACATTGTTTTGTCCACGTAGCGGATGCAGCCCGGCGCCAGGCTTGCCGACCTGCCCTGTCATTAGCGTGAGTGCGATCAGGCAGCGCGCGTTGTCAGTGCCGTGCACGTGCTGCGAGATACCCATACCCCACAAAATGATGGAGGCTTTTGATGTCGCATAAGCACGCGCCACTTCGCGCAGCGTTTCAGCCGGAATGCCGCACAGCGGGGCCATTTTTTCTGGCGAGAAGTCTTTCGCGTTGGCTTTCAGCGCTTCGTAGTTTTCGGTGCGATTCTTAATAAAGTCCTCATCGACTAAACCTTCCTCGATGATGGTGTAAATCATCGCGTTCAACATCGCCACGTCCATGTCGGGCTTGAACTGCAGGTATCGCCACGCATGGCGATACAAGTCATTACGGCGTGGATCAGCAACGATCAACTTCGCATTTCCGTTTTTGCCCGCACGGGTGGCGTTCTTAATCCATGTTGCCGCCACCGGATGGTTTGAGGTCGGATTCGCGCCGATGATAAAAATCACCTCCGCGTTTTCAACATCACCCACTTGATTGGATACCGCGCCGGAGCCCACACCTTCTAGCAGCGCCGCAACTGATGACGCATGACAAAGCCGTGTGCAGTGATCAACGTTATTGGAGCCAAATCCCACCCGCACTAGCTTCTGAAACAGATACGCCTCTTCGTTGGAGCCTTTGGCGCTGCCGAAACCAGCCAGCGCTGTTGGGCCTTCGCCGTTTGCCACACCCCTGTCGCGAATTTTTGCCAGCGCACCGCCGGCGAGGTCAAGTGCTTCTTCCCACGTCGCCTCACGAAACACATCGCGCCAATTCTCCGGATCCATGCTGAAGTCGCCGTTTTTCGGCACACCTTCTTTGCGAATCAACGGCGTGGTGAGGCGCTGCTTGTGATGCGCGTAATCAAAACCAAAGCGGCCCTTCACACACAAGCGAGATTGGTTGGCTGGGCCATCACGGCCTTCAACGAGAATGATGGTGTTATCTTTGACGTGATACGTGAGCTGACAACCGACACCACAGTACGGGCACACGCTATCCACTTTTTTATCCGCCACGACGGCATAGGCATCTTTGGCTGGCGCTAGTGCGCCGGTCGGGCAGGCCTGCACACACTCGCCGCACGCCACACAGGTCGAGCTACCCATGGCGTCATCAAAATCAAATACGATTTTTGATTTCGCACCGCGGAAAGCGTAGCCGATCACGTCGTTGTTTTGCTCCTCGCGGCAAGCGCGAACGCAGCGGGTGCACTGGATACACGCATCCAGATTCACACTCATCGCCGGGTGCGAAACGTCCGGCGCGGGTGCCCGATGTTTGGCCACCTTCGACGAAAAACGCGATTCCGTAACACCGAGACGCGTTTGCCACATGCTGAGTTCGTTGTCTTGTGGCTTATGATTTTTTTCTGGTGCATCAGCGGTAAGTAGCTCAAGCACCATCTTCTGCGAGTGGAGCGCACGCGGTGAGGCGGTTGAGACTTCCATGTTGTTGCTGGGGTGGCGACAGCAAGACGGCGCGAGCACGCGTTCGCCCTTAATTTCGACCACGCAGACGCGACAATTGCCATCGGGACGATAGCCGGGCATGTAACAAAGACGCGGGATCTCCTTGCCGTGTTGTTTGGCGATTTCGATCAGCGTTTCATCGGCGAAGGCGATAATTTTTTCGCCGTCGAGGATGAATTCGACGGTGGTGCGGGCGACGAGGGGTTCTGCCAGCATATTCATACAAAAAACCTTTTAGGCGGAACCGCAGATGAACGCAGATGAACGCAGATTAAGTCACGACAAGATCGCGTGGTCGACTCGATTGGATGGCGGAGCGCGACACCCCAACTTAGCTTGGAATCATCGACTATGAATCTGTGTTCATCTGCGTTCATCTGCGGTTGCCTCGAATTAAACAATCTCATGCGAAAAATGTTTGACAACGCAGCGAATCGGATTCGGCGCCGCCTGCCCCAGCCCGCAGATGGAAGCGTCCACCATTGCTTGTGAGAGATCTTCCAGCAATCCCGTCTTCCATTTGGATTCTTCGAGCAACGTGACGGCTTTTTCGGTACCGACCCGACACGGCGTACATTGTCCGCAACTTTCATCGGCAAAAAACTTCATTAGATTCAACGCCGCATCACGCGCCCGGTCGGCGTGATCGGCGTGTTGCGACAGGACAATGATCGCCGCCGAGCCGATAAAGCAGTCGTGCGGTTGCAAGGTGTCAAAGTCGAGCGGGATATCGCCCATGCTCGCGGGCAGGATGCCGCCGGATGCGCCCCCCGGCAGATACGCGTAGAAATTGTGGCCGTCTTGCATGCCGCCGCAAAACTCTTCAATGAGTTCTTTCACGGTAATACCTGCGGGGGCGAGCCGCACGCCGGGATTTTTTACTCGTCCGGAGACGGAGAATGAACGCAGGCCTTTGCGATTGTTGCGGCCATGGCCGCTAAACCATTCGGCACCGTTTTCCAAAATATCGCGCACCCAATACAGCGTTTCGAAGTTATGTTGGAGTGTTGGGCGTCCGAACAACCCCACTTGCGCGACGTATGGGGGACGCAGCCGCGGCATGCCGCGTTTGCCTTCAATGGATTCGATCATCGCAGACTCTTCACCACAGATGTAGGCACCGGCTCCGCGCCGAATTTCAATTTTCGGCAGGATGTATGAACCCCATCCCCCTCCCAACCTCCCCCTTGAAGGGGGAGGAGCAATAGTGGTTCCCTCTCCTTCGAGGGCAGGAGTAGGATCAAAAGCTTCTCCTTCAAGGGGAGGAGCAGACGTTTTTCCCTCCCCTTCGGGTGCAGACACACCGACGATCCCCGCCCCTTCAAGTGCAGACACTCTGACGATCCCCGCCTCTTGAAGAGCAGGCACACTGTCGATCCCCTCCCCTTCAAGGGGAGGGTTAGGGTGGGGATGGGAATGGGGACGGGAATGAACCGATGGTGTGGCGCCAAAGTACGCCTGCACCGCCGCGAGTTCTCGCGTCAACAATTCACGGCAATGATGGTACTCATCACGCAAATAAACATAACAAGCCTCAATGCCAACCACGTGCGCGGCAATCAACATGCCTTCAATAAAACGATGCGGGTCGCGCTCCAAATAATAGCGATCCTTGAATGTGCCCGGCTCACCCTCGTCGATATTCACCGCCATCAATCGCGGGCCAGCTTCGCCACGCACGATGCGCCACTTGCGACCGGTCGGAAATCCTGCCCCACCTAAGCCACGCAGCCCGGAGTGTTCCATCTCAGCAATGGTGGCCTCTACATCGCGCTTACCTTCAACCAGCGCCAGCAGCGTTTTGTAGCCCCCGTTCGCGAGATAGGCCTTAAAGCCGATGTGTTGTGTGTGTGCGATCGCTGCGGTGGCGCCGATCTGTACCGCCTCCGCTACGTTTTCGAGCGTGGCGTGACCGAACGCGTTCTGGCCGACACACACGGCGGGTGCTTCCGAGCAACGTCCAATACACGGTGCCGCAATGACGCGAATCTCTTTGCCCAAAATCGCGGGAAGTTTTTTGAGAAGCTCCTCAGCACCGGCCATGCTGCAGCTTAGCGTTTCACACACCCGCACGGTGAGCGCCGCGGGTGCAGCATCGCCTTCCTTCACGACATCAAAGTGGTGATAAAAGGTGGCCACCTCGTACACTTCTGTCTGCGAAATTTTCATCACCTCGGCAAGCGCTGCCATATGCGACGCGCTGAGATGGCCGAACTGATCTTGGATTAAGTGTAGATATTCAATCAACAGGTCGCGACGGATTTCCAGCCCGTCCAACAATGCCGCCATCTCCTGCCGCGCACCAAGATCCACTTGGCGACCCTTCGGCGTATTGCGTGACTTCATCTTGCTGCGGACTTCGGCCAGCGGAATCGCGATTGTGACGCGGTCGTTCATCGAAACAGTCTCCGGGACATTAAACGGCAATGGCTTTCGGCGTCCGTGCGGATACGTGGCGCGCTGCTGGACGGGTGCGGTTAGCTCGGCACACCGACCAGAATATTTATTTGCAAGGATAGCCGCAGCGGGCGCGGCTCTACATGACAGACATCAAGAGGAGAGTGGGCAGCAGCGAATCCAACAAACTATCCGACTGGCGGGCGTCTTCCAGCAAAAATGCTTGAAACTGCCCGTGCATCGCAGACTTTGACGCTACGCTACATCGTAAGCGCTAGTCGTGTGCCTTGGTCGATCGCACGCTTGGCATCAAGCTCACCCGCTTCAGACGCACCGCCAATCAAATGTGTCCTTACACCGGCCGCTTCGAGTGGTGCCATCAGCTCCCGCAATGGCAGCTGTCCCGCGCACAAAACAATGCTGTCGACTTCGAGCAGTGTGGGGTTTTCTTTTTTCTCACCAAAACTAATGTGCAGGCCGCGCGCATCTATCGCGTGGTAATTCACGCCAGCCAGCATTTCGACCTTTTTCTTCTTTAACGCCGCACGATGAATCCAACCCGTGGTTTTACCGAGGCCCTTACCCGGCTGCGTCGCCTTGCGTTGCAGTAAGTACACCTGACGCGCCGGG
The DNA here is from genome assembly GCA_014378085.1 of Burkholderiales bacterium. The sequence goes on from JACMOJ010000523.1 coordinate 7,676, forward strand.
GGCGAGACTTCAGGCTTGACCAACCCGCCGCGTGACGTAGCCGGGTCACCCACGCCCCACTCGCGTTTCCATGCGGCCAAATCCATGGTCGGTGAATGGTCTTCCACTAAAAATTCGGACACGTCAAACCCAATACCACCCGCCCCAATCACCGCCACACGTTTACCGACCGGCTTCTTGTGTAGCAGCACGTCGATGTAGCTCAGCACATTCGGGCCATCTTGGCCGGGGATCTTGGGGTCGCGCGGCGTGACGCCGGTGGCCACCACCACTTCGTCAAACGCTTTGAGATCATCCGCCGATACACGTTGATTCAAACTGAGCTTCACGCCTGTGGCCTCGATGCGCCGCGCGAAATAACGCAGCGTTTCGTGAAACTCCTCTTTGCCCGGAATATGCTTGGCCATGTTGAATTGGCCGCCAATCTCACTGCCGGAGTCAAATAACTCCACGTCGTAGCCGCGTGCGGCCAGCTCGGTCGAACACGCGAGCCCCGCGGGGCCTGCGCCCACCACGGCGATACGTTTTTTCGTCAATGCTTTGGTAAACACCAGTTCGGTTTCATGGCAGGCCCGCGGGTTCACCAAACACGAGGCGACTTTCTGCTGAAACACGTGATCCAAGCAGGCTTGATTACAACCGATACAGGTATTAATGTCGGCGGCACGATTCTGTGCTGCCTTGTTCACAAACTCAGGATCGGCCAGCAGCGGCCGCGCCATCGACACCATATCCGCGCAACCATCAGCGATGATTTGTTCACCCACTTCAGGCGTGTTGATACGATTGGTCGTCACCAACGGGATACTGACTTCCGCTTTCATTTTTTTTGTCACCCACGCAAACGCACCGCGCGGGACTGAAGTGGCGATGGTCGGTACACGTGATTCGTGCCAGCCGATCCCGGTGTTGATAATCGTCGCTCCCGCTTTTTCGATACCCTTCGCCAGCATCACCACCTCATCCCACGATTGTCCTTCGGGCACCAGATCGAGCATCGACAATCGATAGATGATGATGAAATCTTTTCCCACCGCTTCACGCATACGAGAAACAATTTCAATCGGCAGGCGCATGCGGTTTTCGTACGCACCACCCCAGCGATCCTCACGCTTGTTGGTGGCTAGACTCAAAAACTGGTTAATGAAATAACCTTCTGATCCCATCACTTCGACGCCGTCATAGCCAGCGTCGCGCGCGAGCTTGCCGGCGCGGACAAAACATTTAATCTGCCGCTCGATACCACCGTCGGACAACGCTCGCGGGGTGAACGGCGTGATCGGCGATTTAATGCGCGACGGCGCAACCGAAAACGGCGAGTACCCGTATCGACCAGCGTGCAGAATTTGCATCGCAATCTTGCCACCCGCTTGGTGCACGCTATCGGTGAGAATTTTGTGTGAGCGCGCGGCACCGCTGGACGCCATGCGCGAGCCAAATGGCGACAACCAGCCCTCTACGTTTGGCGCAAAACCACCGGTGACAATCAGCCCCACACCACCGCTCGCACGCTCTGCAAAGTACGCCGCGAGCCTAGGGAAGTCACGCACCTTATCTTCTAAGCCGGTGTGCATCGAGCCCATCAGGACGCGGTTTTTCAGGGTGGTAAAGCCTAAGTCGAGGGGGGCGAGGAGATGGGGGTATGGCGTAGGGGTGAGCAAGGCATTCTCTCAAAAAAGCGGTGCACGCACTATGACGCACATCGAATGCCAATGCAAAAAATCTCCAGTGAACACCCACGCAGGCACCCACGCGGCCAACCAAGCCGCAGCCAAAAAAACTTTTCTAACGCTAAACGCTGCGAATCGTTAGCGGGTCGTATTTGATCGCCGACAAGGGCGCGAACGCTGTCAGGATCGCGGCCAACTGGTCAGTCGTCTCATCATCCGGAGCATAGACCATTAAAAAGGTTGCGCCTTCGTCGGCAAGCTCGCGATGCTGATCCATGATTTTGGTCTCGCCTTGAAGCGCCTCGGCCACCCCGCCGACATTCGCGCCATTGTCCTTCGTGGTGCCACCCTCAACGCGCCCCAACTGCCTAGCCAGCACCACCGTCGCATCACCTTCGGCGTGGCCTGCCTCTCCCCACAGCGTTTTAACTTTCTCGGCGTCCAACTTATCGCGAAACGCAAGTACGGCGTAGCCTACCGGATAGAAGGCACCAAAGAAATTTACCTGCGGGTCGTTAAGAAAATCAATGCGATCAGGCATGGCGGTTTCCAGAAAATTTGAAGCCTAGTTTAAGCCGCGCGCTGATGGTTTGTCTGTGCGGTATCCGCCAAGCCGTGCGGCAAAACATAGAGGCGGCCGAGGCAGCCGCAGTTGCCGTTACCGTTGCCGTTGCCGTTGCCGTTGCCGTTGCCGTTGCCGTTGCCGTTGCAGCGCGAGGTTAGGGTATATGCCGTGCGAATTTTCTCCTATTAATTAGGCGCCTATTAATGAAGCGCCTATTAAGGGACCGCTCACTTATCAGCGGGTACTTTCGCTTCCTCGCGCTTACTGGTGTTTA
>JACMOJ010000524.1 GCA_014378085.1 Burkholderiales bacterium
CGCGACCGGCTGGTCGCAGCCGCAGAAAATGGTGGCTAGGTCTCACCACATTGGTCGTCATCATTGCTGCGGGTGTTATCGTTCGAAGCGGTAGTCGGGCGGTCTCCGTCGAACTCGGGACCGTGGCCTCGGCCTTTCCAACCCAAGCTATCACTACCTTAAACGCGACCGGGCGGGTATCAGCCTTTCGCAAGGCGGCTGTCTCAACTAAAGCCACCGGAAAACTGGAGTATCTTGGCGTACAAGAGGGCTCCGTTGTGAAGGCCGGGCAAATACTGGCAAGAATCGAGAATAGGGACGTCGTTGCCACTCAAGACCAAGCGATCGCCAACGTCCGCGCGGCAAAAGCTAACGCCGAGCAAGGGCTAGCGGAGCTGCGGGATGCGGTCGCGAATCTGCGGCGAACTGAGGACCTCGCCAAAAAGAACTTCATCTCCGGCGCACAACTCGACACGGCAATTGCCCGGCATGATCGCGCTAAAGCGTCGGTTGCTGCATTAAATGGCCAGATCGGCGTCGCCGAAGCGAACCTGCGGGCAACTAATGTCGGCGTTGAACAAACTGTGATTCGCGCGCCTTTTGATGGGGTGATCCTGACCAAAAATGCCAACGTTGGCGATATCATCACGCCGTTTTCGTCAGCCGCCGACTCCAAGGGCGCAGTCGTCAACATCGCTGACATGACCACATTAGAAGTTGAGGCCGACGTCTCCGAAAACAGCTTGTCGAAGATCATCACTGACATGCCAGTAGAAATTCAGCTCGATGCCTTTCCCGACCTGCGTTTGTTAGGACGCGTCAATCGCATTGTGCCCACGGTGGACCGCTCGAAGGCAACCGTTCTGGTGAAAATCGAGTTTGTCGAAAAAGATAATCGTGTGCTTCCCGATATGAGTGCCAGGGTTGCATTTCTTCAGCGCGCACCCACACCGGACGAACGCAAAGCGGTGACTGCCGTGCAACCCGCCGCATTGGTAAAACGCGACGGTAAGGACGTTGCATTCGTGATTGACGAAAAAAATATTGCCCGCATGATGCCCGTAACAACATCCGGCAAGTTAGGAGACCTCGTGCAGGTCAGCGGGATTAAGCCTGGCGACAAAGTGGTGCTGAAGCCCGATGAAAAGCTAAAAGATGGCGGCGAAGTTGTCACCAACAAGAAGTAGGCGGCTGCCATGAGCAACACATTGGTCGAGATTAAGAATCTCGTCAAATCGTATACGCGCGGCGATCAAGACGTCCCGGTGCTGCGCGACATCACGCTTAACATCGACCGTGGCGACTTCATCTCATTGATGGGACCGTCAGGTTCTGGGAAATCAACCTTGCTCAATCTCATCGCTGGGATTGATAAGCCAACGGCAGGATTGCTTCGCATTGATGGAGAAGATATTTCGCAGTTGTCGGAGGGCGAACTTGCCGACTGGCGGGCATCGAATATCGGCTTTATTTTTCAGTTCTATAACCTGATGCCGGTGTTGACCGCCTACGAAAACGTTGAACTGCCGTTATTGCTCACCAATCTTTCGCGCGCCGAACGGCGCGAGCGAATCGAAATGACATTAGACATGGTGGGGCTTTCCGACCGGATGGACCATTATCCAAATGAACTATCCGGCGGCCAACAACAGCGGGTTGCAATCGCCCGCGCGATTGTCACTGACCCGACCATTCTGGTTTGTGACGAACCAACGGGTGACCTCGACAAGCAATCGGCAACCGACGTGCTAAATATGCTCAAAGAGCTGAATAGCACCCTCGGCAAAACGATCATCATGGTCACGCACGATGCACATGCGGCCGAAGCTGCAAAGCGAATTGTCTACCTGGAAAAGGGCGAATTGTTGGACGACGCGGCATGATGCGCGGCCTAATGCTCGACGATGGCCCCATCGCCCTCAAACCCTAGCCGAATACATCAATGTATTACCTGAAACTTATCTTCAAAAATGTATTTCGCGCTAAGTTGCGTACGGCGTTGACCGTCACCGGTCTGGTGGTCGCGATTGTCGCGTTTGGTCTGCTACAGACCGTTGTTGACGCTTGGTTCGCCGGCGCAAATTCCGCTTCAAACGCCAGACTGATTACACGTAATGCCATTTCGCTTGTGTTTTCGATGCCGACTTACTACCGCGAACGTATGCGCTCCATTGAAGGCGTGAAGACGGTGAGTTACTCACAATGGTTTGGTGGTGTTTACAAAGAGCCATCCAATTTTTTTCCGCAGTTTGCCGTCGACCATAACAACTACTTTGATCTCTATCCAGAGTTCTTGATTAAGCCAGAGGAGCTGCTCGCGTTCAAACGTGACCGACAGGGGGCGATCGTTGGTCGCAAGTTGGCGGATCAATTCGGTTGGAAGGTCGGTGACGTCATCCCCATTCGCGGCACCATCTTTTCAGGCAACTGGCAATTTACCATCCGAGCCATTTTCGACGGCCGCGACGAAACGACGCTAACGCGGCAGTTCTTTCTGCGTTGGGACTACATCAACGAATCTATAAAGAAGCGATTTCCGCGACGCGGAGATCAAATAGGGGTGTTCAACGTACTCATCAGCGACCCCTCTCGCGCAGCCGATGTGTCCAAGGCAATTGATGCAGAGTTTCGCAATTCACTCGCAGAAACACTAACTGAAACCGAGAAGGCGTTTCAATTGGGATTTGTTGCCCAGTCGGAGGCAATCATCGTTGCGATTCGAGTTGTCTCCTTTGTGGTTATTTTTATTATCATGGCGGTGGTCGCCAACACCATGGCGATGACTGCTCGCGAGCGGATCGCCGAGTACGCAACACTGAAGGTGCTGGGATTTTCGCCAAGTTACGTCGCGGCGCTTATCTTCGGTGAGGCAATGGTTCTCGCTTTTCTTGGCGCCGGCATTGGCATCTTGTTGACTTTCCCCATGGCAAGCGGGTTTGCGAGCTCCCCAGCTGGCGCAATATTCGCCACTTTCGCGGTAACCGCAAGTACGGTTTGGATGCAGGTCGCGTGTGCGGTGGCGGTTGGTGTCATTGCGGCACTAGTGCCGGGCTGGCGTAGCGCACGCGTCAAAATTGTTGACGGCCTGCGGCACGTTGGCTGACTACTAAGTTCAAATGAAAGTCCCCTTCTCATACATTTTTCGCAACTTGTGGACGCGCAAGCTCACCACGCTTCTGACCGCGGCAGGCATGGGGCTAGTGGTATTTGTGTTTGCGGCGGTTCTAATGCTCGATGCCGGACTCAAACAAACCATGGTGGGTACCGGCACCCTCGACAACGTGCTGGCGATTCGCACTGGTTCAGAAACCGAGATCCAAAGCGGTATCTCGCGCGAGCAAGCGGCGCTACTTGAGGCGATGCCACAGGTTGCACGCAGCAAAACCGGCGAACCGCTCATCTCAAAAGAAACGCTCGTCCTGATTTCGCTGGTCAAGAGCGGTCAAGAAAAGGGCTCAAACGTCATCGTGCGTGGTGTATCGGCGATGGGGATCACGTTGCGCCCCCAGGTCAAGTTGGTGGACGGCCGGATGTTTCGTCCCGGCGCATCTGAACTCGTCGTCGGCCGGAACATTAACGGTAAATTCGACGGTGCGGAAATCGGTCAATCGCTGCGTTTTGCGCAACGAGAGTGGACCATTGTCGGTGTCTTCGACGGCGGGGGCAGCGCGTTTGACTCCGAGATGTGGGGCGACGTGGAGCAACTCATGCAGGCCTTCCGGCGTCTGAATTACTCCTCTGCCATCCTTAAGCTCTCGCAGTTAGATGGCTTTGATACGCTGCTCAAAAATATCGCGGCAGATGTCCGGCTTACCATCGATGCAAAACGTGAACAAATTTTTTATGAAGACCAATCGCGCGCCCTATCGACTTTTATTTCAATCCTCGGCAACGTACTGACCGTGATCTTCTCTATCGGCGCGATCATCGGCGCGGCCATTACGATGTATTCGTCAGTGGCAATGCGTACTGCCGAAATCGGCACACTTCGCGCATTGGGATTTCGACGACCTTCCATCCTCGCGGCGTTCTTGGGCGAATCGTTGTTGCTAGGACTCGTCGGCGGATTGGCTGGCCTCTTCTTTGCGACGTTCTTGCAAGCCATCACTATTTCGACGTTGAACTTCCAATCGTTTTCGCAGCTCGCCTTCTCATTCACCCTCACGCCAAAGATCGTTGTACAAACGTTGGTATTCTCCATGTTCATGGGGTTCGTTGGCGGATTTTTGCCGGCAATGCGCGCGGCACGCATGAAAATTGTCGATTCGCTGCGCGCCGCCTAAGTTGTCGCCAGCTCAATCAGCGAAGCCATTAAAATCAAAAACTCGCCATTCGGCGGGCATCTTCAAACAGAATCCTCTGAAGACACCCGTAAATGCTAGGGTTTAGTCTGCGATTTACTGCTCGATGGTTAGACGTCCAGCCCAACAATCCAGCGCCATTTGGGTCAACGAACAGCACCGTTTTGGTCAACGAACAGCGTGATGCGGCACTACGCCGCGTTCATGTATTCCTTGCCACCGCGTAGCGACTCAACGCGTTTGACCAACATCTCAAAATCCTCGGGATTATCGACAAAGTTGAATCGATCACTATTGACGATCAAGAGTGGTGACTCGGTGTAGTCGTAGAAGTAGCGAGTATAGGCGTCGCATAACTTCACTAAATAATCCTCCGACATGGAACGCTCCATCGGTCGGCCGCGACGCTGTATGCGCTGCATGAGCTGGTCGACTGAGGCTTGCAGATAGATGACTAAGTCGGGTGTCGGCGCCTGCGGGCGCAAGTGATTGTAGAGCTGCAAATACAATGCGAACTCGTTGTCATCAAGCGTCAGTTTGGCGAATAACGTATCTTTCGCCAACATGTAATCGGCAATCGACTTTCCCTCAAACAGATCCGGCTGTTTGATGCCAGAGAGTTGGTTTACGCGTTGAAACAAAAAGAACATTTGCGTCGACAGCGCGTATCGCTTCATGTCACGATAAAAGTTAGGCAGGAACGGATTTGCGCTTGGGTCCTCGAGCAGTAGCTCGGCGTTGAATCGTTCTGCCAGCAATCTCGCTAGCGTTGATTTGCCGCATCCGATCGGGCCCTCGACAACAATGAAACGATGTTTCATTTCAACTCCTGCCGCTCGTGACCGACGTAGCGTTCCACCGCTTGGGCGCTCACACTGGCAAGAAATTTGTGGGCAACACCAACCCCCGGGATGGATATGTCCGGCGAAATTTCGATAAGCGGCAACAACACAAACGCACGCTCGTGCGCACGTGGATGCGGAATAACCAAGTCTGGCTCATCGATCAGCCAATCGTTAAACATCAAAATGTCGAGATCCAATGTCCGCGGTCCATTTCTTGTTGTGCGAACTCGGCCATGCTGGAGCTCGATCTCGAGTAGCCTTGCCATCATCGCGCGAGGGGTCAGTGTCGTCTCAATTTCTGCGACGGCATTGATAAAGTGTGCCTGCTCGACGCCGCCGACCGGCGATGATTCGTACATCATCGACATTTTAATTACAGAACACGCAGGCGTTGCGGCAATCTCCCGTAGCGCATCCTGTATCTGTTTCACAGGATGGTCCATATTGCTACCGAGCCCAATCATTACGCGCGATGAAAACGCCGAACGTGTCGCGCTCTGCAACATCAGGATTCCGACTCTGCCGCATCGGCGGACGCTACTGCCCCAACCTGCCCCACTGACTTCTTGCGACGGCGACGTTTGTTTTTTGGCCCGTCGTCCGGCAGCAACATGGTCTCGCGTACGTCGTCGTCGGCAAACTGAAACTTTTCCCACCACGACGCCACTTCTGGCGAAGCGTCGCCGGCTTCTGCGCGCAGTGCGTAAAAATCATAACAGGCGCGAAAACGCGGATGCGTCAACAGTCGAAACGCCTTTGCACGTGATTGCTGCGCAAAACGCGGCTGTGCCACCCAAAGCTCTTTGATGTTGCCGTCGAAGCGACGCGGAATGGCGAGCGCCTTACGCTGCTCGTCTAGCACTTCATCCATTGCTTGATGAAGCGCTGCGAGCGGACGTTCGCCGCGCGACTCAAGCGCCTTTGCGCGCGCACACATGGGGAACCAAAAAAGTGCGGCAAACAGAAACGCGGGCGAAACACCACGGTCCTCATTGATTCGTTCGTCGGTGCGCTGCAACGCAAGGGTGGCGAAGGCGCGACTCTGCGGCGCACTGAGTATGTCTTCCAGCGACGGCAGCAGCAAGACGTGTAAACCAAGCGCGCGCAATTTCTCGATACAGGCCAGCGCGTGACCGGAAAGCAGCAGCTTCAGCATTTCGTCGAACAGACGGGCTTCTGGCACGTTAGCGAGTAACGACTTCAAGCTCGAAATTGGTTGCTCCGTGGCCGCGTCGATGCTGAACCCAAGTTTTCCGGCGAGCCTTGCCGCCCGCAACATGCGAACCGGATCTTCCCGATACCGCGCTTCGGGGTCACCAATCATCACCACCCGCTTCTTTTCGATATCCTTCAGCCCGTTCGTGAAGTCCCAAATTTCTTCGGCCAAGGGATCGTAGAACAATGCGTTCATCGTGAAATCCCGACGAATCGCATCCTCCGCCTGTGTGCCATAGACGTTGTCGCGCAGTAATCGACCGTGCTCGTCGGTGTTGGCGCTCTCTTCATCGCTGGAGGGAACGTGCGCGGACCGAAACGTGGAGACCTCAATGGTTTCCTGGCCAAACATGACGTGAACCAAGCGGAACCGACGGCCAATGATGCGCGAGCGACGAAACACGCCTCGGACCTTCTCGGGCGTGGCGTCAGTCGCGACGTCGAAGTCTTTCGGGTGCCGACCCAGTAACAAATCTCTAACGGCTCCGCCGACGACAAACGCCTTATGTCCCGCCTTTTGCAACTGCTCACAAGTCCGGATCGCCGCGTCTGAAAGATCGTCTCTGACGATCCCATGCTGACTACGCGTGTATCGAGTCACCGCATCCGAAGCTGCGGCGATGCCGGCACCGCGTTTGCGGCTGAATACTTTGTCGATAAGACGTCTAATCATAATGCTCCAGGCAGCAAATCCAATATGGGCCAACCCTGCTCAACGGCGACTTGACGCAGCGTCGCGTCAGGATTAACCGCCACAGGGCGATTTACGCGCTTTAACAGTGGCAGATCGTTTAGTGAATCACTATAAAACCAGCTGGTCTCAAAATCTTCTACTCGTAGCCCCATCGACAGCAGCCAAGCGTCAACTCGGGCGACTTTACCTTCGCGAAACGAAGGTTGGCCGATTGGGTTACCCGTGTAGCGCCCGTCAATCATTTCAACCTCGCAGGCGATGAGGTGATCCACGGCAAATCGCCTGGCGATTGGTTTGGTGACAAACGCATTGGTGGCGGTAACAATCGCGCAGAGTTCACCGGCGTGTTTCGCAAGGAGCGCAAGCGCGGCGTCACTGATCATCGGCTCAATTTTATCGCGCATAAATCCCGCTTGGAGCGCTGCCAAATCGTCATCAGACTTACCGGCGATGGGTGCTAGGGCAAATCGTAGGTACTCATGAATATCGAGTGTGCCGTCCTTGTACTGTTGCCAGAAAGCGTCGTTACGGCGACGGTGTTCGTCGGCATCGACTACCCCTTGGTCCGCAAGAAACTGTGCCCATGCATGGTCGCTGTCTCCGCTGAGCAGCGTGTAATCAAGGTCAAACAAAGCGAGCGACTTCAATGACTACCCTTTTCGAAAAGCTCTGGTTGTGACATCTGTTTAAGCAGCGGCAGCGTTATTTCTCGGCCGGTCTCTAACGAAAACTGGTCAAGTGCGTCGAGTATGCCAATAAGCGACGCCATATCACGCCGTGCGTGTCGCAACAAATATGACGCGACCTCCTCACGCAACGCAAGGCCGCGCGAGGCGGCGTGGGCATTTAGCGCCTGTTTTTTTTCGGTGTCACTCAGTATCTGTAAAGCAAATACAAGTCCGCTACCTAGTCGACTTGAAAGTTCGGGGCGGAGCGAAAGATCACGCGGCGCGACATTTCCGGTGGCAACCACGGTCGCGTTGGGCTCAAGTGCGCGTTGGTTAATCGCATCAAACAGGCCGACCTGCGCAGCGTCATCAAGGGTCTCAACATCGTCTGCCAAAACATGACTGGTCCTTCCGTCATCTACGGGGAGGTATCGAAGCCGTGCTGCCTCTTTCGGATAAGCTGAACCAAACGCCAACGCAAAGGCATGCAACAAATGCGTCTTACCACAACCCGGCAGCCCCCAGAGATAAATCACTTTAGTCGTCACCGTATTGGGCTGGCTTGCCTTTTGGAGCACATCGACCGCTTCACGATTCTGTCCAACCACAAAATTGGCGAAGGTTGGATCAGCCGCCGGCAAGATTTCGAGAACGAGTTGTTTCACACCTGAATTATACGTTCGGCCTGCCCAGCGGCTGAAGCGCAAGCACATCTGACGCACTGAACAAAAAAAACGGCCGGAGACCCGGCCGTTTTCGAGTTGAAACGAGATTAGAACTCGTAACGGAAAGTCACTTGGGCAGACCATTGTGATTCGCCATTAGCTTGGCGGGTCACGAAATCTCGGGCAACTTGCGAAACACTATAAATGTAGCGACCCTGCGCATCCAGACCCACATAGTTAACGAAGCTGCGTGCCTGACCGCCACCAGCCGAGAAAGCGATTTCATCAACACGTCCCCATTTCTTATTCAGCAAGTTAGCGACGTTAAAGAGGTCAAGCGTCACAACCGCTTTGTGCTCCTTCACAAAACCCGGAAGCTCCTGGCTAAACCGTGCATCCAAACTATTTGTCCACGGAGAGAAGCTGTTGTTACGACTGACTACGCCACCGCGGGTATCGATACCTTTGTTTGCGTTAACGATAGTCCAGAACGCATCCTCGTTAGTGCGGCTCGTTGCGGTGTCTCCCAAGAACACAACATCTCCCGAGCCCGGTGCCTTCGGGATATACATCAAGTCGTTGCCCGACACGCCATCGCCGTTCAAGTCATTGGTGTACGTCCAGCTATATGGCTTACCTTTGCGGCCCTCGGCGAAGAAGCCAGCAGTCGTCTTGTACTTGCCGACGAAAGCCCTTTGCCACATCATCGATGCGTTGATGCGATCGCGGTTTGTGTACGGCGAGCGTGCAGCAACTTCTTCATTAGGATTGAAGATCGAACGCGAATTGAAGTTCGAGTTCGCAACCGAGGAGGTCAAAGGGCTGACTTCGGTGGCGTTGGTGTAGGTGTAAGCCAATGTCCAAGCCCAACCGGCGCGCATTGGTCGACTTAATGCGATCGTCGCCTGATTGCCCTCGCCCTTCTTGGTCTTTGTCGCCAAGGTCACGTTGTTGTAGTTGGGATTGTTGAGGGCGCGACTGCGGAAATCAGTACAGGCGCCCGTATTCACGCCACCTGACGTCCAACACGCTGGATTGAAACCGGAGGCGGTGTAGAAAAGTTGCCGACCGTCGGTGCCAGTTCTGGTCGGCGCGCCAAGGTTTAAGTGCTGATAGTAAAGGCCAGATTCCACTTTCGTGTAGATGTACTCAGCACTGGCAACCATGCCCCACCAAGGCAATTGATGTTCGAAAGCGAGGTTCGCTTTCCAGACGGCAGGTTGACCCAATCCCTTTTGGATAAAGTCAACGTTTGCTGCCGGGATCGCACCCGTAAACGCGGTTGGCTGTGTGGCTGGATTCGGGCTAAACGTCCCACTTGTGACCGGACACGCGCTAAACCCTGCAATACCGCAACCGATGATCGCCGTTGCGTTACCCGTGTTTGAGTAAGGGTTTGACAACCAGACGTTGGCCGCAGCACCTTGGAACAAACCAAATCCGCCGCGAAGCTGCATTGGGCGCTTGGAGTCAAACGTATAGTTGAAACCGACACGCGGTTGGAACAAATCTTCACCGTCAATCGTGACGGAGTTATCTAGGCCAAACCCACCAGAAGCGCTTTGGGCCCCAGGCACCGTAATGCCTGGACGTCCAGCCACCAAGGGACCCGCTGGCGCGGCAGCAGCCGAATTAAACGCAGGCTTACTGTTTGTCTTCGGAACGTCGAGACGCACACCAGCCATCACGGTTAGGTTCTTGTTAACCGTCCACGTGTCTTGAATGAACCCACCCAAGTTTTTCAGGCTCCACACTGCAATGCCGTCGTCTAGCGTCTTTCCAGCTCTTGGCACTTGTACCTGATAGGCCGAAGGACGACCGATGCGGAAGTTCTCCAGCACGGCAGCTTGAATCGCATCAGCAGCCGCAGTGCCGCAGTTAATGGCACCAAAGGAATATGTGTACGTCGCAGTACTGTTTTGGCAGCTAAACGTGTAGCTGCCTTTTGTACCTTGTAAAAACGCGTTGTAGACTTTGTTCTCACTGAAGTCGCCACCAAACTTGAACTCGTGCTCCTTCAAAAACCAAGTGCCACCGAAATACGCATCGGTTGTCTTGGTTTGAAGCACGTTGGTTTGACGGCTAAATTCAGTACCGAACAACAAACCGCGCGTACCTGTCGCGACGGTCGTTGGCGTACCAACCGGCAAAGCGCCCGTAAAGTTCAGCGCAATCTGCGGGAGGTTGGAAGCGTTGGCAGGAACGCTATCGTAGTCACGCTTTGAGATCTTGAACTCGGTGGAGAAGTTTGGCGTCCAATCTGCAAACCACTGACCAACGTAAGTTTCAATTGTCTTATTCTGCGTCCACCAATGCGAATTTAGTGAAAGCGATCGAATGCCCAAGTTTGCGAAGGTGGGTTCGCTTTGCTCGGTCTTGTTGTACCGGACGTTCGCGCGGTGGCTATCATTGATATTCCAATCGAGCTTCACAAGAGCATCTTTGACCGTCAGCTTCGATCCAACCGGGATGTCTGAGTTGCCGATGTCCACGCGATAGGTTGTGTTTGCGATTGACTGGGCACCAGAAATTGCTGAGGCCGTAATGCCTACGTTGGTGTTACCGCTACCCAACGGTCCAAAATCTGGTGCCGTGAGAGACCGTTGGAAGTCCTCATAACTCAAGAAGAAAAACAGCTTGTTTTTGAGAATCGGTCCGCCAAGCGTAATACCCTTAGTTGTTTCGTCAAATTTAGGTGGCGCACTGTAGCTGCCATCTGTCCGATTAAACCGATCACCTGCAAGTTTCTGGTCTCGGTACACCTGATACACAGAGCCCTTCAGATCATTCGTACCGGACTTAGTCACGGCGTTGATGTTCGCGCCGGTGTAACCCTTTTGCGTCACATCGTAGTTCGAAATATTGACCTGCACCGACTGGATTGCATCGATCGAAATTGGCTGCTTGATCGTCGGCAACGTGTTGGCTTCGAGGCCGAAGGTGTCGCTAATGTTGACGCCGTCGATCGTAATCGAGTTAAAGCGGGTGTTTTGACCGCCAGCAGAAATCTCGCCGCGTTCTTTATCCGTCTGCGACAAACGCGGATCGGTACGCGCGTAATCCTGCAGGTTGCGGCGAATTGAACCCAATGCTTCAATCTCAGCGCGGCCAATATTGGTGCCAGCGCCCATCGCATTTTTGCTGAAAAGATCGGAGACAGCCGTCGCCGAAACCTCAATCGATTCGGGCTTTGGTGATGCGCCAAGCGTCGCATCCAGCGTCGCCGTCTCAGCTAGTGTCAGAAACACATTGTTGCGGGTTTCCGTTTTGCCATCTTTGGTGATTGTGATCGTGTACGGGCCGCCAACGCGCAGTCCGCGTGCAGAGTAACGACCATCGCCATCGGTCGTTGCGTTTGTAGTCGAACCAGACTCAACGTGAACGATCTTTACCACCGCACCTGATACCGATTTACCGTCGGTGGCGGTGACGCGTCCGGCAACTGCCGAGGTGGTGTTTTGCGCGTAAACCGTGACGCTGCCTACGGCAATCGCCACACAGAGTGCGATCTGTGAAAGCTGCAATCGATTCCGATTAATCATGTGAATGGTCCTAGTAGAAATAAGGGCTGAGAAAGCAAAAACTGCGAATTCTTTGATCTGACATTTACGAGAGAAAATCCCAGCCGCAGCCAAGTTCACCCAAGTTCACCCACGTTCACCATACGCAGGCGTCGGCTCCGACATGTTGTAGGCAAGTTTGCGGTGCGTGACAGCGCTTAGCGTGCTGCACCGCCGCAACACTCTTTAGAAGGACGCTGTGACACACCCTTTCGCGCGACTTGCAGACCTGACGTGATTACAACGCGGAATTATGACGGATTCATGACGCCATTGGAATCAATGGGTTAGTACACACCAGACTTAGTTTGCACTAATGGTTTGTGCACAATCACTTCCGCGCAAATGTTGAGAAGCTACGTGAGGTGTGGCGTCGAAAAAGCAATGCTAAACGCCCTACTCTTGTTGCGCGCGCACAACAAATCAGTTCAGTCGAAGAATTCGCATTCCGACTGCGGTTGGCTGGTAGGGAGAATTAGCGGCGAGGTATTCGACCAAGGCATCTAGATCCAGCAGGCTAGTTTGGCGATCCCGACCGTCACGAAATATGGTGAAGCCCTCTGCACCAGCGGCAACAAAACTATTCGCCGCAACACGGTACTCAAGGTCGGCTCGAATCGGGACACCATTAAGCTTCAGCGAGCCCGCCACCACGCGATTGCCGACAGGCCTTGCCGCGTCCCACGTATAACTAAACCCCTTCGAAACTCCCATTAGTCTACTGGCCCGGCCTTCAGAATCCACCGTCCATTGCTGCTCCAGAACATTTTTGAGTTCTGCGCCGGTCAGATTCATCACCACCAAATCATTCTGGAACGGTTGGGCCTTGAACAACGCCCCATAAGAAACACCGCCGTTCTCCTCCGGGATAATAGGTGCCCGCAAACTTCCGCGATTGTTAAACGCAATGACCGCGCCGCCCCGATCCGGGCTCGTCGTGCCGAACAAATGTGCATCCGCGATCAAATTGCCGAGGGTGGATTCGCCTGCCGGGGTCGATAATGCGCTCACTTCACGCGCCACCGTCGCGACTCTTCTCTTCTCAAGCGGTTCACTTAGCGCCGTGTAACGTTCAACAAACGCACTGAGGTCAGACGCTTTTGGCCCATCGGGCTTAACCACATTGTTTCGCGCAACGGTGCGGCTCACTTTGCCGGTGGCACGATCAAGCTCGATATCGATCTCCGTCAGCAGCGTGCCATAGCTACCGGCACTCGTCACCCGTTTCCCGTCGACCTCGCAAATATAAAAACGATGTGTGTGGCCCGTGATCACAACACTCACCTCCGGCCCCAAACGTGCGGCAATGTCCCTAGCCGGCCCTTTGAAGTCGATACAGTCATTGATACCGCCAGACTGTTCGCCGCCCTCGTGAATGACCACGACAACGGCATTAATCCCCTTCGCCTTTAACTCAGGCAGAAGTTGGTTAACCGTTTCTACTTCATCAAAAAAGCGCAGTCCGACCGTTCCACTGGGCCGTACCAATTGGGGTGTGTTGCGCAACGTCATCCCGACAAACGCCACCTTAATCCCGTCAAACGCCTTCACACCGTAGGCCGGGAACAGCGTTGCTCCGTCCGACCCCGATCTAACGTTGGCCGCTAGGAATGGAAAATTGGCACCTGCATAGGGCGGCCGGCCTTTGCAATCAGGCCGACCGGTTGCGGCGCTCTTTTCACAGCCGCCATTTTTTAGTCGCTTGAGGTGCTCGACGCCATAATCAAACTCATGGTTACCGACCGCGTGAAAATCGACCCCAATAAGATTCATTGCTTCAATGGTCGGCTCGTCTTTAAACAAGGCCGACATCAACGGCGTCGCGCCGACCAAATCACCCGCGGACAAGACGGCGTTTAGAGGGTTCTGCTGCTTCAGCGCTCGAACCATGGCGGCGAATTGCTCGACCCCACCAGCGGCTTCAAACCGCATTCCGGTAGGCTGGGATGCATCAGGCACCGGTACCCGTAAGCCTGGTATTCGCAAATTGCCGTGAAAATCGTTGAAGGCGATGAGTTTTACCGTCAAAGTCGGGGGGACAACGGCGGCGGCGGGTGGCGCAGGGATCGTTGTGCAGCCCGCCAAAGCCAGCACGCCAACCGTAACGATCGCCCACCAAGTCCGACGCCCCAATCGCCAGGACCTGCGAGCCACGTCATCGGCCAATGCGCTGTTACAAATTTTGGATTGCATGAATGTTTGCCAAATGTTCTGAGCGGAAACCCGCACTTTACTCCGAGTATTATCTGTGTCGATGCTATTCAACCATCGTTCTCGGCCTGCGCTTTATCCATTGAAGGGGCACACACAATGCTGATTCTCCAAAGCCTGATTGGCTTTTTCCTCCTCTATGCCTTCGCTTGGGCAATATCGGAGAAACGCCACGTGGTGCAATGGCGAACAGTGGTGGGCGCGATCATCCTGCAGGTCATCATGTTTGTGCTGTTGTTTAAGTTCCCCTACTTCAAGGAAGTTGCGGCAGTCTTGAACAACACGCTCAATGGCGTCGCCGACGCCACGCGTGAAGGCACCAAATTTGTGTTTGGCCACATCGGTGGCGGCGACCTTCCCTACAAAGTTGAAGAAGGCAAAAGCCCGTTCATTTTGGCCACCCAGGCGCTACCGTTGGTGATTGTGGTGTCTGCGCTTTCGTCGATACTCTTTTACTGGAAAATACTACCCTTCATCGTCAACTTGTTTTCTTGGGTGTTAAAAAAAACCATCGGTGTTGGCGGTGCAATTGGTGTCTCGACAGCCGCAAATATTTTTTTGGGAACCGTTGAGGCACCGCTCTTCATCAAGCCCTACATCGCCAAACTCACGCGCGGCGAATTATTCATCACGATGAC
>JACMOJ010000525.1 GCA_014378085.1 Burkholderiales bacterium
CGTTCCCGCCACATCCCAACGCAACGCCGTGTCTACTAACTCTTTTTGCTGCTCATTGTGTTTCGCGAGGTAGCCCACTGCCGGTGATGCAGACGAGGCGCGCCCTGCATAGCTGAGCGTTTGGTCCGCGCGCATATTGCGCTTCAGGTAGTGCTGGATGCGGTGCCAAGCACCTTGATTAGACGGCTCCTCCTGCGTCCACACCACAGACTTTGCCGCGGGGTAAGCCGCAATCTGTTCCGCAAACTCCTCGTGCGGGAACGGATACAACTGTTCGACACGAATCACGGCGATATCTTCAATTGCGCGCTTCTCTCGCTCAGCAACAATGTCGTAATACACCTTCCCTGAACAAACGACGATCCGTTTGACCTTCTTCGCAATTAGTTTGGCGCCAGGTGCGTCAACATGACCGATCACGACTTCAAACTTACCGTTGGCGAGTTCTTCCAGCGACGACGTCGCCTCTTTCTTTCGCAGCAGCGACTTTGGCATCATCACCACCAGCGGTTTGCGCGCCGGCCGCAACGCCTGCCGACGAATCATGTGGTAATGCTGCGCAGCCGTTGAGGGCACAACCACCTGAATATTGTGCTCGGCGCATAGCTGAAGGAATCGTTCGAGGCGAGCTGATGAGTGCTCGGGCCCCTGCCCTTCATAACCATGCGGTAGAAATAGCGACAGACCGCACAAGCGAGCCCATTTCGATTCGCCTGACGAAATAAACTGATCGATCACGACCTGTGCACCGTTGGCAAAATCACCAAACTGGGCTTCCCAAATAACAAGTTCGAACGGCTGGGCCGACGCGTAACCGTACTCGAAGCCTAGCACGGCCTCTTCCGATAACAACGAATCGATGACGAGAAAACTCCCCTGCTTCGCCGCAATGTTCTGTAACGGGACGTACGTGCCAGAGTCCCACTTTTCGCGGTTCTGATCGTGCATGACGGCGTGTCGGTGTGCAAACGTGCCACGCCCACAATCTTGTCCGCTAATACGCACCGGGACGTTGTTCGCAACCAACGTCGCATAGGCTAAGTTCTCGGCCATACCCCAGTCGAGCGGCTGCTCGCCTCGGCCCATCTTTCGCCGGGCCTCGAGCAATTTTTCCACCGACATGTGGCACTTAAAATCTGACGGAATCTGCGTGAGGCGTTCAGCAAATCCTTTCAGCTTCTGCATCGGCACTTTTGATTCGTAAGACGCGCGCCAATCTTGCCCGATGTACGGAGCCCAATCGACCGCAAGTGGCGGCTTAATACCATACAAAATTTTCGTGTTGGTACTCTTGCCTGCATCAAGACGCGAGCGAATATTGGTGACCAAGTCATCGCCATAGGTAGGGCCTACCGTACCTTCGGCCGCGAGTTTGTCCGCGTAGAGTTTGCGCGTCCCGGGGTGCTGGGCAATTTTTTTGTACATGAGCGGTTGCGTGACAAACGGCTCGTCCTGCTCGTTGTGACCTAACTTGCGGAAGCAAACCAAGTCAATCACGACGTCCTTGTGGAACTTCATGCGATATTCCAGCGCAATCCGACCTACAATGATGACGGCCTCAGGGTCATCCGCATTTACGTGAAACACTGGCGCCTCGATCATCTTGGCAATATCCGTGCAATACAACGAGGAACGTGAATCGCGCGTGTCCGAGGTTGTGAAGCCAACTTGATTGTTCACAACAATATGCAGCGTACCACCGGTCTTAAATCCGCGCGTCTGCGACAGCGCCATTGTCTCCATGATGACACCTTGACCGGCGAAGGCTGCGTCACCGTGTATCAGCAATGGGATCACTTCGTCACCAGTCACATCGTGGCGACGTTGTTGACGAGCGCGCACGGAACCTTCTACGACCGGATTAACGATCTCTAGGTGAGATGGGTTAAAGGCAAGCGTCAAGTGAACGGCACCACCTTTGGTTTGAATGTCCGACGAAAAGCCTTGGTGGTACTTGACGTCGCCTGAGCCAATATTGTGTGCGTGCTTTCCTTCAAACTCAGCAAACAAATCCGCCGGCAACTTGCCCAGTGAATTTACTAGAATATTCAGGCGGCCACGATGCGCCATCCCCAACACCACCTCTTTCACACCCTTCGCACCGGCACCTTGAATAATGTCGTCGACGAGCGGGATGAGGCTCTCACTACCCTCAAGCGAGAACCGCTTCTGGCCAACATAACGCGTGTGTAAGTATTTTTCCAACGTTTCCGCCGCGGTCAACCGGTCCAGCAGAAACTGCTTCTCCTCTTTGGCGAGCGTCGCTTGCGACTGGATCGATTCGAACTGACCTTGAATCCATCGTTTTTGCTCAGTCTGAGAAATGTACATGTATTCGGTGCCGACCGTGCCGCAGTAGGTCCGCTTCACCGCACTGACAATATCTTTCAGCTTCGCTCGTTCGGTATTCCCGGCGATCGTTCCCTGCCACGAACCAAAACCAAACTCCTGATCGAGGTCGGCATCAGTCAATCCGTAATAACTTAACTCAAGCTCTGGAACCTGCATACGCTCCATGCGCTTAAGCGGATCGAGCGATGAATTTCTCGCACCGAGCACGCGGTGCGCGCGAATGTATTGCAGCACCTTAAACGATTTCTTGCTATCGCCTGATTCTGCTGTTCCCGCGCCTCCGCCAACATTTACATATGCGATGCGCTTGGCACCGCCTTGCGCTGCAAGCTGCTCGAACGCCGCAATCACCGGCGAATGCGGGACATCTTTATGCGACTGGCCAGCAACATTTGGCAAGCTGTCGAATTGCTTGCGCCAACTCTCTAGCACGGATGTGGGGTCCGCCAAGTACTGTTCGTACAGCTCCTCAATGTAGGGCGCATTTGCACCGAAGAATAAGGAGGACTGCTGGTAGTCTCGCATCATGATGGGTACCTCAACTGCAGGGTTCAGTTAACTGGTTTCACTCATTTCACGTCGCGACGTTGTGAACCAACGTACAACTGACGCGGACGACCAATCTTATATTCAGGGTCAGCAATCATCTCATTCAATTGCGCAATCCAGCCGACGGTACGCGCCAATGCGAAAATCGCGGTAAACAACGGCACAGGTATGCCGATCGCCTTTTGCACAATGCCCGAATAGAAGTCGACGTTTGGATAGAGCTTGCGACTCACGAAATAGTCGTCCTCAAGCGCGATCTTCTCTAGCGCCATCGCGAGCTTAAACAGTGGGTCGTCTTGCAATCCAAGTTCGTTCAATACTTCATAACAAGTCTCTCGCATCAACTTCGCGCGCGGATCGTAGTTTTTGTAAACACGATGCCCAAAGCCCATCAGACGGACATTGGAATTCTTGTCCTTGACTTCGGCAATAAACTCGCCAATTTTTTCGATACCGCCATTGCGCTGAATATCATAGAGCATGTTTAGCGCGGCTTCGTTTGCGCCCCCGTGCGCAGGCCCCCACAAACACGCAACACCCGCCGCAATGGCGGCAAACGGGTTGGTGCCCGACGATGCGCAAAGCCTTACCGTGGACGTTGAGGCGTTCTGCTCATGATCTGCATGCAAAATGAAGATGCGATCGAGCGCGCGCACCAACACTTCATTAATCTTGTACGGTTCCGCCGGCACGGCAAACATCATATGCATAAAATTTGCCGTGTAGCCAAGGTCATTACGCGGATAAATCAGCGGCTGACCGACCGTGTATTTGTAGGCCATCGCTGTGAGCGTCGGCAATTTCGCAATCAAACGAATTGCGGAAATTTCACGCTGTTGTTTGTCGTGCAAGTTAATCGAATCCGGATAGAACGCAGACATCGCGCCGAGCAAGCCGGTCATCACCGACATCGGATGTGCATCGCGGCGGAATCCACGCAGGAAGAACTGCATTTGTTCATGAACCATCGTATGACTTGTGACGCGATTAACGAAGTCCTTGCGACCGGCCTCGTCAGGCAGATCGCCGTATAACAGCAAATGACAGACTTGCAGGAAGTCGCACTTGGTCGCGAGTTGCTCAATAGGATAGCCACGGTATAACAATTCACCTTTGTCACCATCGATAAAGGTAATGGTCGAGTTGCATGAGGCGGTCGACATGAAGCCGGGGTCATAGGTAAACATCCCGGTCTGCCCATACAACTTGCGTATATCGAGTACGTCAGGCCCGTGTGATCCACTGTAAATGGGCAGCTCAATTACAGTACCGTTTTGGAGCGTCAAAGTTGCTTTGCCGTTGGCATTCATCGTTTTAGATCCTTTGTACATCGCTACACTGGGCGTCAGGTTATTTGCGTTACGCGTTTTGTATTCGCAAAACCAGCGCGGCTGTTACCGCATTCGCCGCCAGCTTGCGCCCCATCAAAACATCTAGCAAATCGTTATCACTCAACAACAGCAACTTATCCAGCGTTTGTAATTGCTCCGCGCTGAGTCCTTCCAACTCGTCATGCAAAAACTGTTTCAACAGCAGATCGTTTTCCAGCAATCCCCGCCGAGCGCGCCAGCGAATGCGATCAAAAATTCGCTCGTCTTTCACCACGCCCTGCTGCACGACTTCCCGGTCCATCAAACCGCCCGCTTCACCATCATTTCCTTGATCTTGCCAATCGCCAAGGATGGGTTTAGGCCTTTGGGGCACACATCGACGCAGTTCATGATGGTGTGGCAACGAAACAATCGATACGGATCTTCAAGGTTATCGAGCCGCTCATTCGTCGCTTGGTCGCGTGTATCGGCGATGAAGCGATATGCGGTAAGCAGCCCGGCCGGGCCAACAAATTTGTCCGGGTTCCACCAGAACGATGGACACGCCGTCGAGCAACATGCACACAGGATGCACTCATATAACCCGTCCAGTTCGAGGCGGTCCTGCGGCGACTGCAAGCGCTCTTTCTCGGGTGCGGGGTCATTGTTGATCACAAACGGCGTGATTGAGTGGTACTGCTGAAAGAATTGCGTCATATCGACGATCAGGTCGCGAATGATTGGCAAACCTGGCAGTGGCTTTAACACCACCGGCTCTTTCAGCTCGGAGACTTTCGTGATGCAAGCGAGACCATTTTTGCCGTTGATGTTCATAGCGTCGGAACCACACACACCTTCGCGGCAGGAGCGGCGTAATGCCAAGGTATCGTCGATCGCCTTGATCCGAATCAGCGCATCGAGCAACATGCGATCCGACGGCTCAAGCGCGACATCGTATTCTTTAAAATACGGCTTTTGATCCGTATCCGGGTCAAAGCGAAGAATTTTGAATTTCATTTCGTTTTCCGTATGACTTAGTAGGTGCGCGCTTTCGGCGCAAAGGACTCAACCGTGAGCGGATTTAAATTCACCGGCTTGTAGTCAAGCTTATCGCCCTCTTTGTACCAAAGCGTGTGCTTTAACCAGTTCTGGTCGTCGCGACCGTTCACGAACCCCGGTCTGTCGTGGAAGTCAGCGCGGTCGTGCGCGCCACGCGTTTCTTTGCGCGCTTCCGCCGACACCATAGTCGCGACGGCTACCTCAATCAAATTTTGCAACTCTAGGGCCTCGATACGCGCCGTGTTAAACACTTTTGATTTGTCTTTAATTTCTAAGTGTTCTGCGCGCGCGGCAACTTCCTTGATTTTCGAAACCCCCTTTTCCAGCATGTCGGGGAAGCGAAATACGCCGCAGTGCGCTTGCATCGTTTGCCGCATGGCATCACCGACCGCATGCACCGACTCGCCACCCGTTTCTGCATCCAGTTTGGCGAGACGCGCCATCGAAACGTCACCGGCACCCGCCGGCAGTGACTTGTGCATGTTGTTTTCCCGGATGAACTTGATCATCGAGTCGCCCGCCGATTTACCCATCACCAACAAGTCCGTTAGGGAGTTGGTACCAAGTCGGTTGGCACCATGGATTGACGCGCAGCCGACTTCGCCGGCCGCATAGAATCCTGGCACGATCGAATTCGGCTTGCCGTCTTTGGGTACCACCACCTCCGCCAAATAGTTGGTCGGGATGCCACCCATTTGGTAATGACAGGTTGGCACCACTGGAATCGGCTCCTTGGTGCAATCGACGTTGCCAAACTTAAGCGCGATTTCGCGAATGCCCGGCAATCGTTTATTGATGACTTCCGGGCCCAAGTGATCAAGCTTGAGCAAAATGTAATCTTTATTCGGTCCTGCGCCGCGACCTTCCTTAATTTCAGTTGCCATGGCGCGTGAGACAACATCGCGCGACGCTAAATCTTTCATGGTCGGCGCGTAACGCTCCATAAAGCGCTCACCGTCTTTGTTTAGCAAAATGCCGCCCTCGCCACGTACACCCTCGGTGATAAGCACACCGGCACCGGCAACACCGGTGGGGTGAAACTGCCAGAATTCCATGTCCTCAAGCGGAATGCCCGCACGTGCCGCCATGCCCAAACCATCGCCCGTGTTGATATATGCGTTCGTGGAAGAAGCATAGATACGTCCGGCACCACCAGTCGCAAACAACGTTGCCTTCGCATGGAAAATCATGGTCTCGCCGGTTTCCATCTCGAGCGCAGTAACCCCCAACACGTCGCCAGCGGCGTCACGAATCAGATCAAGCGCCATCCACTCTACAAAGAACTGCGTGTTCGCAAATACATTGCGTTGGTAGAGCGTGTGCAACATCGCATGCCCGGTGCGGTCTGCAGCGCAGCATGACCGCTGAACCGGCTTCTCACCAAAATTTTGCGAGTGGCCGCCAAACGGGCGCTGGTAAATGGTGCCGTTGTCATTGCGGTCGAACGGCATACCAAAATGTTCTAGCTCGATCACTGCCTCGGGTGCCGCCTTACACATAAACTCAATTGCGTCCTGATCGCCGAGCCAATCGGACCCCTTGACCGTATCGTACATGTGCCATTGCCAATTGTCCTCCCCCATATTACCCAACGAGGCACCAACGCCGCCCTGCGCCGCGACGGTATGCGAACGCGTGGGAAATACCTTGGACAAAACCGCGACCTTGAGACCCGCAGTCGAAAGTTGCAGCGCAGCGCGTAAGCCCGAGCCACCCGCACCGACAACGACTGCATCAAATTTACGAACCGGAAGTGATGAAACTGACGCCATTTTCTAATTGCCCCACAAAATAGAAATCGTCCAGATCGAACATACGATTAGGAACAAACACACAACAACCTGCAGTGAAAGTCGAACCGCAAACGGCTTGATGTAATCCATGAGCACGTCGCGCACGCCGATCCACGCGTGATAAAACAAGGCGAAGAAAAACAACAGCGATAGAATTCGCACCAGTTGATTTTGGAACAGCTGCTTCCACTCCGCGAAGCCAACCGCTCCGTAGATCAGGAAAAACCCAAGAATTAAAACGCTGTACACCAACATGACGACGGCGGTCACACGCTGAATCATCCAGTCTTTCCAGCCGTAATGCGCACCAACAGGTTGTTTATTGTTCTTCATCTCGCCCTCTACCAAATACGTGCGGCGAATATTGTCGCGGCGACAAGACCGGCGACGAGCACAACCCTCGCAGAGCTTTGTGCTGGCACCTTCGCAACGCCAATATGCAAGTCAAGCAATAGATAACGGATGCCAGCAAACAAGTGGTGCATGAAGGACCAGACAAAGCCAATGACGATTAGTTTCACGAGCGGGTTGGCGAAGTATCCCTGCCATGTTGCAAAGCCGGTATCAGAGGCTAGCGTTGTTTGTAGCACCAGCAACACCAGCGGAATCAAGAAGAGAAACATCGCCACGCCAGTGATCCGATGAAGAATCGACACCAGTCCTGGCATCGGTAAGTTCAACAGATTTAAGTCGTAATACTTGGGGCGCTGCTTGGGGGACGCGACCGGACGAGAAGCCATATTCTTACCTTGAGGATTTCACGATCAATAGGATTACAGAAAATGGTGAGAAGTGTCACCGCGAACGCCGAAATTTGCTTGCCTAGCGCAGCACCTGCGCCATCGTTGTTTTGTTCGCTCGATTCTACCCAAAAGACCTTGTGTCGCGGTAGCGACTTTGGTGGCGTGATTGCTAAGGTTCTTTCAACTCAATTGGCACACCGTCCGCCTAGACCTACGTAACTAGTTGTTTTTTATTAGTTTTTATTAGTCGACTGGTCGGCGAAGGATACGTACGCAGATAAACACGCGATGAAAAAATAGTATAGTATCAACTTGTGATATCACTAAAAACCTTTGCGTTGCTTCAGCTTCTTGAATTTTTAGCGCGTCATCTGCCGACATGAAAAACATCATGCGTTACAAAGGATATCTCGCGCGTATCGATTACGACGAGGCCGACCGGGTATTCGCCGGCAACGTGCTGGGACTCGCGGAACCGATTACATTTCACGGCGCGAGCGTGGATGAACTACGCGGCGACTTCGAGTTTGCGATCGACCATTACCTGTCAGTTTGCCGTGAGGCTGGCATCAATCCGCAAAAGCAGGTGGGTGGCAAAGTGTTGCTTCGGCTGCCGCCTGAGCTGCATGCAGAAGCGCTGGTGTCAGCGCAGGCAGACGGGCTCAGCTTAAATGACTGGCTGGTGAACGCGGTCACCCGCCAGCTCGGCAATTGATGCAGGCGAGCCGCTAGGCGAGTTCGTTGAAATAAGAATACCCATCGGTCAAACATAAGCCACGCCGCCACTCGACCGGTTTATCGCCGTAGGTATAAGCAACGCGGTCGACGCTCAGTAGCGGGGTACCCACCGCTACCCTAAGATGCTTCGCCGCAAGTTTTGTTGCGCCGACCGCCTTAATGCTCTCCTCTGCGCGAACCATCCGAGCGCCGTACGCCGTTTCAAGAAAGCTATAGATCGAACCTTGTGAAGCCGCCAATTTATCCATGGTCAAGTTTGGGAAAACCGACTGTGCCAGCGTGATTTCATCAAAAATCAGCGGGCGTCCGTCGAACACAAGGACACGAGACACCACCCAAACCGATTGATTGAGGCGCAGCGCAATTTTGGCCACAGTCACACTATCCGCTTTGGCTTTTTGTAAACCGATAAACGAGGTGCGGGGATGATGCTTCGCGCTATCGAAATCCGCCGCATCCGCACGTACCCGCAGGAAACGGTATTGATGGTTTGGTGCGGTATGGGTTGCCACAAATGTGCCCTTACCTTGCCGTCGCACCACGATGAATTCTGTCGCAAGTGCATCAATGGCCTTGCGTACCGTTCCCTGACTTACCCCAAATCGGCGTGCCAGATCAAACTCAGACAGGATCGCCTCGCCCGGCTTCCACTCGCCAGCGACCAAGCTAC
>JACMOJ010000526.1 GCA_014378085.1 Burkholderiales bacterium
GAAGCAGGGCAGCGAGCAAAGGTTTCATGGTTTCTCCGCAGTTTGAGTGTCGATATCGAAATGATAAGCGTTCTCATTTAGAACTGCAAGAGGAAATCTATGCGGCGGCATGTACGCTTGGAAGAGATGGCGTGCTTTGGCTGTCAGATGTGCCCAAAAACAGCGCTGGCGACAGGGTTCGATTAGTTGGAAGAGCGCGAGTGCAACCACCACGCGATGAAGGTGTCGACTAGCAAAGCCAATCGCTCATAATTGCGTCGCGCTCTAACTGAGGTGCTTTCTTTGCTTCAAGTAGTGTGGTTTAAAAAAGATTTGCGGTTATCGGACCACGCACCTCTAGTGCGGGCGCACAAGCTCGCGCGTGCGCAAGGCGGCCAGGTGTTGGCGCTCTGGGTTTATGAGCCACAAATGTGGGCCGAGGCCGATATGGGCGCGCGGCACCTGCAGTTTGCCAACGATTGTTTGCGCGAACTCGCGAATGAGATTGCCACGCAGGGCGGGCAATTGTTGCGCATGCACGGCGAGATGGTGGAGGTGTTGGCGAGGCTTCATCAAACATTCGGCGGCTTTACGTTGCATAGCCATGAAGAAACGGGCAATCGATGGAGCTACACGCGCGACCTAGCGGTGGCGCAGTGGTGCAAGGCCAACGGCGTGGCGTGGCGTGAAGCGCCGAACAATGCGGTGGTGCGGCGCTTGCTCTCGCATGGGGGTGGGCGCAACAAATGGAGTGCGCACTGGGCCGGCAGGATGGAATCGGCACCACTCGATACACCACAAGATGTGGCGTGGCTGAAAGACATCCCCGATGCGCTAGCGACATGCGGCGAACTGACGGCGAGTAATCTGCAAGTGCAGGGCAGCAATCTGCATCAAATTTCGCACCAAATTTCGCACCACGTGTTGCGCCACATCTCGCACCACATTCAGCGCGGCGGCCGTTCGCATGCCGAAGAGGAGCTGTTTTCATTTTTGATTTCGCGCGGCCAGCATTACCGTGCCGAGATGTCGAGCCCTGCGAGTGGTGCGGCAAGTTGTTCGCGGATATCGCCGCATCTCGCATGGGGCACGCTCTCGATTAAAGAAGCGGTGTATGCGACTTGGACGCAGCGCCAGCGGCTCCTCGCCATGCCGGAAACTGAGCGGCCGCCGGGTTTTTTGCAATCACTGAAAAGTTTTGAGGGGCGGCTACATTGGCATTGCCACTTTATTCAGAAGCTGGAGAGTGAGCCTGAGATTGAATGGCGCAACGTGCATCGCGGCTTTGCAGGGTTGCGTAATGAAGGCGCACTCAATGAGGACGAGATGCGCAAACTTACGGCGTGGGAAACCGGGCAGACGGGTTATCCGTTTATTGACGCTTGTATGCGCAGCTTGCAGGCGACGGGTTGGCTGAATTTTCGGATGCGCGCGATGCTGATGAGCTTTTCGAGTTATCAACTATGGCTGCATTGGCGGCACAGCGGCTTGCACTTGGCGCGGTTATTTACCGACTATGAGCCAGGCATTCACTGGAGCCAATGCCAAATGCAGAGCGGTGTGACGGGCATTAATACGGTGCGTATTTATAACCCGGTGAAGCAAAGCATTGACCAAGACCCCGATGGTCATTTCATCCGCCGGTGGGTGCCCGAGCTTCGCCGTATCGATGCGGCCTTTATCCACGAGCCGTGGAAGAGTTCTACGCCGCCCAGTGGCTATCCACCGCCAATCGTTGAGCTACAAAGTGCGACGCGTGAAGCCAAAGAAAAAATCTACGGCCGGAAGAGCCAGCCCGGTATTCGTGAAACCGCTGCCAAGGTGTATAACAAACATGGCTCGCGGAACCCGGCGAGGGAAGGGGTGCGTCGGAGGGCGACTGCGGCGTCGGTGAAAGCCGCACTGGTTGATAAACTGGCGCAGGGGAGTTTTGATTTTTAAAAGGCAATTGGGTCCTGGCGTTCGCCGGGAAGACACGCGGGTTTTAAGCGTTCCCGTTTGAAAGCAATAACCGCAACGCAGAGCAACTTGGGTCCTGGCCTTCGCCGGGAAGACACCCATTTACCAAAGTTTCTCTCGTCAAAATTTAGTCGTCGCTGCGCAGGCAGGGCCCCCGTCCTTCGTAACCTAATGACCTAGTCGAGGATGGGTTCCAGCCCCATTGATTGTCAAAACCTATCGAATCAATATAGTCAATTGATTTGTCACATACCCGATCGAACCGTACACTTCGGTCTCCAAATTAACATTCCTTGAAAAAGCGCAATTGTTGCCACGGGTTGTAGGCACATCGCCGCTTTTTTGTGCACCATTTTTTGCCACCACCAACCTTAGGAAAGAAAACGACATGTCTCTCATTAATACCCAAGTTAAACCTTTTAAAGCGCAAGCCTTCCACAACGGTAAGTTCATCGAAGTCACCGAAAAGAATCTGCACGGCAAGTGGTCCGTTTTGATTTTTATGCCAGCCGCGTTCACTTTTAATTGCCCGACCGAAGTTGAAGATGCGGCCAAGAACTACGCAGAATTTCAAAAAGCGGGCGCAGAGGTTTATATCGTCACAACTGACACGCATTTTTCGCATAAGGTATGGCACGAGACATCACCGGCCGTCGGTCAAGCAAAATTCCCGCTGGTTGGCGACCCTACCCATCAGTTGACTCGCGCCTTCGATGTGCACATTGAAGAAGAAGGTTTGGCTCTGCGTGGCACGTTCGTGATAAACGCAAGCGGCATCATCAAAACTGCTGAAGTGCATGACAACGCGATTGCACGCGACGTTTCAGAGACGCTCCGCAAGCTGCGCGCAGCACAATATGTTGAAAAGAACCCAGGCCAGGTTTGCCCGGCTAAGTGGAACGAAGGTGCAAAAACGCTCACGCCTTCACTCGACCTCGTTGGCAAGATCTAGTCTTTCCATAGAGCTTTAAGACGCGGCGCGCTGTGGTGGAAAGGTGGACAGGTTGACACTTTTGCCAATGCAGCGCGCCTCACTTAACGCTTTGTGATCATTTATTTTTTGTATTGATTGAAACGTTCGTCATAGAACGATCAGGAGTTCCAAATGCTCGAACAACAACTTAAAGACCAGCTGCAATCCTACCTAGGCAAGATTCAGCGACCCATCACCCTCACGGCCTCACTTGACACCAGTCCAGCCGCGCAAGAAATGCGCGAGCTTTTGCAAGAAATCGTGGCACTGTCTGACATGGTGAGCATGAATGAGTCCGGTACGGATGCGCGTAAGCCTAGCTTTGTAATCTCGCAGGCGGGGCAAATGCACGGTGTGCGATTTGCCGCGATTCCGCTCGGCCATGAGTTCACTACGCTGGTGCTGGCATTGTTATGGACCGGCGGCCATCCGCCGAAGCTGGGCCAGGAAATCATTGATCGGATTGTGTCGCTTGAGACCGATTGTGATTTTGAGGCATACATCAGCTTGTCTTGCCATAACTGTCCCGATGTTGCCCAAGCCTTGGCGGTGATGGCAACACTCAATCCGCGCATCAAAGCCACCATCATCGACGGTGGCTTGTATCAAAACGAGGTGGAAAGCCGTGAAGTCATGGCCGTGCCGAAGGTATATTTGAATGGGCAGGATTTTGGCTCGGGCCGTATGCTGATCGAAGAGATCATCGCCAAGCTGGATGTTCGCGGTGAGGCGCGCGAAGCTGCAGCGTTGTCGGCAAAAGCGCCGTACGACGTGCTGATTGTCGGTGGTGGCCCGGCAGGCGCGGCAGCGGCAGTTTATGCCGCGCGTAAGGGCATTCGTGTGGGCTTGGCGGCGGAGCGTTTTGGCGGACAAACCAACGACACGTTGGGCATCGAGAACTATCCGTCAGTGCTTGAGACTAATGGGCCAAAGTTTGCGGCCTCCCTCGAAGCGCAAGTTAGACACTACGAAGTTGATTTGATGAACCTGCAGCGTGCCGAAAAATTGGTGCCCGCAACCAGTGAGACCGGCCTCACCGAAATACATATGGCCAACGGCGCGGTGCTAAAGACCAAGACCGTTATTCTCTCGACAGGTGCACGCTGGAGGAACATCAATGTGCCGGGTGAAGAGCAATATAAAAACAAAGGTGTTGCTTACTGCCCGCATTGTGATGGCCCGCTGTTTAAGGGAAAACACGTCGCCGTGATCGGTGGTGGTAATTCTGGCGTGGAAGCCGCCATCGATTTGGCGGGGGTGGTCGGGCATGTCACGCTATTTGAATTTGCGGAAGCATTAAAAGCCGATGCGGTCTTGGTGCGCAAGCTTCAGAGCCTAGCGAACGTCACCATTCACACCAACGCACAAATCACCGA
>JACMOJ010000527.1 GCA_014378085.1 Burkholderiales bacterium
CAGTATTGGAACCGCAAAAAAAATCTAAAGCAAGTGCTGACACGTCAATTGCACTTATTCTCGGATTATCATTCGTCTCATGGATAAACACACGAAAAGCTGCAAATAGTGGGCCGCCTCACGACCCATGTACTCGATACAGCGCTCGGCTGTCCTGGCGCCGGCATCCCGGTTTCTGTCTATCGTATCGATAAGGGTGCGGCGCGGCAAAGCGTTCAAAGCGTCGTGACCAACCAGAACGGTCGTTGCGATGAAGCTTTGCTAGAGGGGGATGCGTTCATCGCTGGCGTGTATGAACTGGTGTTCGACCTCGCCGAATACTTTGCGGCGAGCGGACAGAAATTGTCAGACCCACCGTTCGTCGGTGAAGTGGTGCTACGAGTGGGTATTGCCGATGCTACCCAGCATTACCATGTTCCGTTGCTGGTATCGCCATGGAGTTACTCTACCTACCGGGGTAGTTGAATATGGAAGCAACTTCTGAATTGGGTCACAGTCAGATTCGTTTTATTCTCGGCGGCAAAAGTGTTTCGGTCGACAGCGTCGAACCCACGCGCACGGTGCTGACGCATTTGCGTGAATCGCTGGGCCGCCCCGGCACCAAGGAAGGTTGTGCCGAGGGCGATTGCGGCGCGTGTACGGTCGTGATCGGCGAGCTGTGCGATGGGCGCGTGCAGATGAAGACGGTCAACTCCTGCATCCAGTTTTTACCCACGCTTGACGGCAAGGCCTTGTTTACCGTCGAGGACCTGCGGGCTACGGACGGCAGTTTGCACCCCGTGCAGCAAGCAATGGTTGACTGCCATGGTTCGCAATGCGGTTTTTGTACGCCAGGATTTGTGATGTCGCTTTGGAGCGTGTATCTGCAGCACACGCTTAGCGTTGAGAATGACAGCCGTGCGGACGAGGCAGAAATTCGCAGCGCGCTGACTGGGAATTTGTGTCGATGCACGGGTTATCGTCCGATCATTGACGCGGGCATGAAAATGTTTGATCTGCCCAATGCGCCGTTTGACATTGGTGCGTTGCAGGCGAATCTGCTTTCGATCAAACGCGATACCACGCTGGCGTTCCAACACCACGGCCAACATTTCTTCGCACCGAAGTCGCTTGCTGAATTGTTGCAACTCCGCGCCGACTATCCAAAAGCAACCATCCTGGCCGGCAATACCGATGTCGGATT
Organism: Burkholderiales bacterium; assembly: GCA_014378085.1. Next base: position 1,184 of record JACMOJ010000527.1, read on the forward strand.
GTGGGTAAACAAACAGTTTCGCGATCTGGGCGACATCATCTTTATCGGCGAAGTCGCCGAACTCAAAACAATTAACGCGAGCAACACGACGCTGACCATCGGTGCCGCCGTATCATTGGCGGATGCGTATGCGGCGCTGCGGGATCATTACCCGGAGATGAACGAAATGTGGGAGCGCTTTGCCTCACAGCCAATTCGGAATGCCGGTACCCTGGGCGGCAATGTGGCCAACGGTTCACCAATCGGCGACAGTATGCCCGCTCTGATCGCATTGGCCACCTCGGTCATGCTCGCAAGTGTCGCTGGCACACGCAAGCTGGCGCTGGAAGATCTTTACTTGGCGTATATGAAGAACGCCATCGCGCCCGATGAAGTGCTGACCACCATCGAGATTCCGTTACCAGTAGCGGAAAGACAATTTCGCATTTACAAAGTATCGAAGCGATTCGATTCGGATATTTCTGCGGTATGTGCCGCGTTTTCAATACTGCTCAACGATGGCCACATATTCGATGCACGCGTCGCATTCGGTGGCATGGCGGCAACACCCAAGCGCGCCGCAGCGACCGAAGCCGCGTTGAACTGTCAACTCTGGAATGAGGCCACCGCGCGCGCCGCGATGGCGGCACTCGCCACCGATTTTGCACCGTTGTCCGACATGCGTGCGAGCCGCGAATATCGGCTCAGCACGGCGCAGAACCTGCTCCATCGTTTTCACCTTGAGACGCGGTCGATCGAGCCGTTATCTGTCAACAGCATCAGCGTCTTCGCATGAGTGCCACGCCGCATGAGTCCGCGCATCTGCATGTATCCGGCGAGGCCGTTTATATCGACGATATCCCTGAACTTCACGGTACGCTTTACGCAGCGCTGGGGTTGAGCGAGCGTGCCCATGCCAACGTCATGGCGATGGACTTGTCCCGAGTGCATGCCGCACCCGGCGTTGTTGCGGTGCTCACCGCGCGCGACATTCCCGGCAGAAACGATTGCGGGCCAATCATCCACGACGACCCGATTCTCGCTGATGGCGTGGTGCAGTACGTTGGTCAGCCCATGTTCGCTGTTATCGCCGACACGGTGCTTACCGCGCGTCGCGCTGCACGCCTTGCCAAGATTACATATGAAGATTTGCCAGCCGTCATGTCACCGCAAGCCGCGAAGGCGCAGCAGTCCTTTGTGTTGCCGCCCATTCATCGGGTGCGGGGTGACCCAGCAGCGGCGCTGGCGGCGGCGCCACGGCGGCTCAAGGGAACGTTTTCGGTTGGCGGGCAGGAACAGTTCTATCTTGAAGGGCAGATTTCGTACGCGGTGCCGAAGGAAAATGCCGGCATGCACGTCTGGTGTTCCACGCAGCACCCCACTGAAATGCAGCATATGGTCGCGCATGCGCTGAACTTGCAATCGAATCAGGTTGTGGTTGAGGTGCGACGCATGGGTGGTGGTTTCGGTGGCAAGGAATCGCAGTCGGCGTTGTTTGCGTGCGTGGCTGCCGTTGCGGCAAGGCGACTCAACCGCCCGGTAAAGCTGCGTCTGGATCGTGACGATGACATGATGATCACCGGCAAGCGGCACTGTTTTGAATATGAATTTGATGTCGGCTTTGATGATGAAGGCCTGATTCGCGGTGTAAAAATCGAAATGGTCATGCGTGCGGGATTTTCCGCTGATTTGTCCGGCCCGGTGGCCGCGCGTGCGCTCTGCCACATCGATAACGCCTACTACCTTAGCGATGTCGATGTGTGCGCGATGGCGGGAAAAACCAACACGCAATCGAACACCGCTTTCCGCGGATTCGGTGGACCGCAGGGCGCGATAGCGATGGAAAACATCATCGACAATATCGCGCGCGAACTGAACAAAGATCCGCTCGATGTTCGCAAAGTCAACTTTTATGGCAACAGCACGGTTCACCCCGAACGCAACACCACCCATTACGGCATGACGGTTGAGGACAACGTTATTCACGAGCTCGTGGCAGAGCTTACGGCGAGCAGCGATTATCGCCAACGTCGCGAGGAAATACGCGCGTTCAATGCCACCAGTCCGGTGCTCAAGAAAGGCCTGGCTTTGACGCCGGTGAAGTTTGGTATCTCGTTCAATATGGTTCATTACAATCAGGCCGGCGCGCTGGTGCATGTCTACACCGACGGCTCGGTGCTGGTGAACCATGGTGGCACGGAAATGGGGCAGGGCCTCAATACCAAGGTGGCGCAAGTGGTTGCCGCTGAACTCGGCATCAGCCTGCAACATGTGAGATGCACCGCCACCGACACTAGCAAAGTGCCCAACACTTCCGCAACGGCCGCGTCGACCGGTAGCGACCTCAACGGCAAGGCTGCGCAGGATGCGGCAAGGCAGATCAAGGTCCGACTGGCAGATCTCGCCGGGACGTTTTTCAACGCGGACAGCACGGATGTGGTTTTCAAAAACGATGTCGTTTCCGCAAACGGCCAATCGTTACCGTTCCCCGACCTGGTGATGCGCGCCAACCATGCCCGTGTTCAACTCTGGTCTGACGGCTTTTATGCGACGCCGAAACTTTATTGGGATCGCAATACGCTCACCGGGCGGCCGTTCTTTTATTTTGCCTATGGTGCTGCGGTGTCGGAGGTCATTGTCGATACCTTGACCGGCGAGTGGAAGCACTTGCGCGCTGATTTGCTTCACGACGCCGGCAATTCGATCAACCCGGCGATCGATCTGGGGCAAGTGGAAGGTGCGTTTATCCAGGGCGCGGGATGGCTGACCACTGAAGAACTTTGGTGGAACAAAGACGGCAAATTAATGACGCACGCGCCTTCGACCTACAAGATCCCCTCAGTCAACGATTGCCCGGCGGATTTTCGCGTTGCGCTTTACAAAAACGCCAATGTCGAAGACACCGTCATGCGCTCCAAAGCCGTAGGCGAACCGCCGCTGTTGCTGGCTTTCTCGGTCTTCTTTGCGATTCGCGATGCCATTGCCAGTGTGGCGGATTACCGAGTAAATCCACCGCTGAATGCGCCCGCCACGGGTGAAGCGATCATGCGGGCTGTCGAGGCGGTGCGCGCCCGGCAGGGAACTTGACTTGGTCAATGCCATCGAAAAGTTTTTTCCGTTCGCCCTGAGCTTGTCGAAGGGTTCTCGTGCGTGGATGGGCTTCGACAAGCTCAGCCCGAACGGTGTGTTTGTGGCATTACCATGACTAGTTGCATTTCTTTTCTTCGTAGCGCAAAACGGCGCAATGAAACGGTAGTCGTCGTTACCGTTTCGGCGACCAGGGGTTCCGTGCCGCGCGACACGGGAACCAGAATGTTTGTCACGGCCAGCAATATGCTCGGCACCATCGGCGGTGGGCATCTTGAATTCAAGGCTATCGACATCGCGAGAAACATGATCCTGACGAGCAACGCACGCGCGCTACACCGCTTCGTGCTCGGCGCGACACTGGGCCAATGTTGCGGCGGCGTGATGAACCTGACATTTGAGGCCGTTGCTGACGACGCTGCATTGACGGAGTATCGTACTGTGTCCGCGCCGGATTTTCACTTGGTACTTTTCGGTGCCGGTCATGTCGGTCGTGCGGTTGTGCGGATATTGTCCGAACTTTCCTGCGCAATCACGTGGGTCGATAGTCGCGAGGAAGCGTTTCCGGAAGACTTGCCTTTCAATGTGCAACGTGTCTGCACGGACGAGCCAACGTGCGAGGTTGATGCGGCTGGCGCGGGCAGTTACTTTCTGGTGATGACCCACAGCCACGCACTCGACCAGACATTGAGTGAGCGCATTCTCAAGCGTTCGGACTTTGCCTATTTTGGCCTGATCGGCTCGGTAACAAAACGGCGCCTGTTTGAGCGGCGATTACTGGACCGGGGCGTTTCCCGTGCGCAATTGGCGAGCATGCATTGTCCCATCGGTGTTGCGGGGATCGTCGGCAAGGAGCCGGCGGCGATTGCCATTGCCGTTGCGGCGGAGATTTTGCAAAGACAAAGTGAAATTGCGTGCGCGACGCAGTCTGTCGAACCCGGCCGCGCAAGGGCTAAAACTTGATGGAAGCGTATATCGTCGAGTGGCTAAGCCTGCTGGTGCGCTGGCTGCATCTCGTCGCCGGTATCGCGTGGATCGGGGCCTCGTTTTATTTCATCATGCTCGACAATTCGTTGACGGCGCCCGTCAAACCGGAAGACGTGAAACGCGGCGTTTCGGGTGAATTGTGGGCGGTACACGGTGGTGGCCTGTACCAGAGCCAGAAGTACTTGAGCGGCCCAAACAGCGAGGTGCTATCGAATAATTTGCACTGGTCAAAATACGAGG
>JACMOJ010000528.1 GCA_014378085.1 Burkholderiales bacterium
AAGCGCAAAAAAATGACGGCCAGATTCTTGCAAGTTCGGGGCAGATGCAAGGCGGCGAGGAAGACGCAGCGAGACAGTATGAACGTATACGGCGAAGCGAGTCTGACGAAGCCAACAACGCAGATGCTTCGAAATTGCAAGAAGATGTCTTTTGGTTTGGCGGCGGCATGGACTTAACACCCTTCTACGGCTTTGAAGAAGACTGTGTGCACTTTCATCAGGTCAACAAGGATGCGCTCGACAAACTCAAGCCGGAGTATTTTCCCCGCTACAAAAAATGGTGTGATGAATATTTTTGGCTCAAACATCGCAACGAGCCACGTGGCATCGGCGGCGTGTTCTTTGATGATTTTCACTACGGCGGTTTTGACCACGCCTTTGCGCTTCAACAGGCGGTGGGCAACGCTTTCAATGATGCCTACGCTCCGATCGTTGAGCGGCGCAAAGACACCCCCTACGGTCAACGCGAACGTGATTGGCAGCTTTATCGACGTGGCCGCTACGTCGAATTTAATCTGGTCTGGGACCGCGGCACACACTTTGGTTTGCAGTCAGGCGGTCGCACGGAATCCATCTTGGCCTCCATGCCGCCCCATGCCACATGGCGCTACAACTGGGCACCAGATGCCGGCACGCCGGAAGCTGAGCTGCTGGAGAAATATGTAAATGGGCGGGAGTGGGTTTAGTGCGTGCGGCGCTGCCGGTCGCACTAGGTATACAAGTTCTTACCTTCGCAAAACCGAGTCGATTCCATGGATATCTTGAAGTCTAAAATTGGCCGGACTTTGGGCTACTAACCACGACGGGATCCAGAGTTGACCCATGAGGATATTTGACTTCTTAATCTCTCTCTTCGAAGCGGCAGCACCAAGACCAAGGAGATTCTGGCTCTTCTACGCTGGTCCCGAAAACTACTTGTGCTCGATTGGGCTCCGAGATTTGACTGGGGAGGTATTCTGGAGTTGCGAACAGAAAACGAGAACGGGCGACTTAATTCTGCTGTATCGAAAGTCTATAAATCAGCGAGCAGCAAAGGGCTTGGCCGCAGAGTTTCACATGCCATTAAACGTGGCCAAACAATTGAAGGGGAGCAAGGTTGGAAAGGACTTTCCTTCGATCTGGATGGAGACCACGGACGCCAAAAGAATGCGGGACTGGGGGTGGCGCCATGGATGCACAGTGAAAGAAGTTCAGCGAATCGATCCGCCGCTGTTGCTCGATGATTTGAAGGCAGACAAGCGATTACTGAAGTGGGAGGGCCTACGCTCGAATTTCCAAGCCACCGGGCGCAGTGCTCTTAAGATTCCTCAGGACTCTTGGGAGGTAATAATGAGCTTGATCTCAGGGCCGGAGAGGTAGCGTGTTTCACCAAATTGGCAATCCAAACTCTGTCGCTTCATAAAATTGAAATCTATGTGGCACAGAGCAACACCACAGAGCCCAACTTCCAAAACCGATGGAGTCAGCTAATCCTCCAACACCGGACGTTTCCAATGAACCTTGGTACGGTTACGGGGGCAGGTCACAGCCGTTAGAGGCAAATTGCCATGCTTCTAAAACCTCGGCCGAGTAGCAGCTTCGGTGGTCGATTCTGGTGGCGTAGGCGGGCGGCCATTGCCCCGCTTGATAGCAGCACGCATCAGCATATGCGCCGACACTGGCGCGGTAATAAAGATAAACAACGTAATCAGTAATTCGTGAACACTGACACCGCGACTCGACGTACTAAAAAACAGTATTGAGGCAAGTAGCGTACAACCGACCCCCAACGTCGATGCTTTGGTGGGGCCATGAATGCGTTTGTAGAAATCACCCATCTTCGCGAGGCCAAATGAGCCCACCAGCGCAAATGCTGCGCTGAGCAGCACGAGGATCGCCAAAACAATATCGATCCACAACGGCATCATTGAAAAATGTCTCCGCGATCGAGAAACTTGGCCACCACCACCGTGCCAATAAAGCCCAGCATGGCAATTACGAGCGCGACTTCAAAGAACACTTTCGACGCCGTAACAATTCCCAACAGTAACGTCATGGCAAGTGTGTTGATGTAGGCGGTGTCGAGGGCGAGAATTCTGTCGGTCGTACTCGGGCCACGAATCAACCGGTAAAGATTTAACAGCAGCGCGATGGCAAAACCTGCTATTGCAAATGGCACTGCATATTGGGAGAAAGTTCCCAAATGCGCAGACGTGTTAAACACGGTCGCCATCATTCGAAAATTTCCTTCAACGGCAGCTCATAGCGCGCCTTGATGTCGCGAGTGAGTTGCGCTTTATCCGTCACATGCAACGCATGTACGAGCAGATACTGACCGTCTTCTGAAAAGTCGACCGACAACGTGCCAGGCGTCATGGTGATAATGCCGGCAAGCGCGGTTTTGGCGTACCGATCGGTAACGTCAAGCGGTATCCAAACGAAGTCAGGTTGAATGTTGTCTTCGCGGCCAAGAATCAGAAGAGCGACGACGAGATTCGATTTCAAAATGTCAAACAACACAATCACACTCAGCACCACAACCGTCAGCAGTTGTTTTGGGTAAGTTGCGGCGACGGTAAAACGTGATGTCCATAACGGAATGAGGATTGCCAGCACGGCACCCAACAGCAAGTGCGCTAACTGTAGCGTGTTGATTAGCACGAGCCACACCGCCAGTAATACCAAGCTCGTTCGGGGTTGCGGTAGCCAGCGCTTCATTTGGGCGCTCCAGGTGTTTTAATTTGTTGATTCACTGGTTTATGTTGTGGCAGCTTACCCAGCACGTTGCTGATAGTCGCCTGTGGTCGCCGCAATTCCACCGCTGCCTGGTCGGTATAGCGTTGGATGGGCGCGGCAAATACCGTGAGGCTTACTAACACTGCCGCCATCGCCACGCTCGGAATCAAGTAAGCGGGCGAGAGCACCGCCGCATCGCGTTTCCAGAAAAGACGGCTCCCCATCCTTGCATAAGCCACAATTGACAGCAGCCCCCCACCGAGGATCGTAAACCACAGCCAGCCCTGCCACGGATGACTGACAGAACCCGCCAGAATGCTCGCCTTGCCGATGAACCCGGCCATTGGCGGGAAACCAGCAAGGGCGACCGCGCCCAGAAAAAATAGCGCGCCGGTCCAAGCCCACGCGGTGCCGGGCACGTCCTCCGTCGTGGCGAGTCGAGGGCCAGTCTCATTGATCGCGGCGGCATTGAGAAACAGCAAAGCGGTCGCAAGCGTTGAGCCAATCAAATAGAACAGCGCGCCGGATAGCGCCTTCATGTCTCCCATGGCGACGGCCGTCACCAGCATGCCTGCCGACGCTACTACCGACCAACCAATGAGCGAGCGCACATCCCGGGCTGCCAAGGCACCAGCGGCTGCCATCAATATCGTTACCGGCGCGATGATTAACAACGCTTGGCTCATGTGCTGATTAATCAACCCGCCTTCCGGGAAAATCAACGTCATGGTGCGGATGATGGCGACTACACCAACCTTGGTCATCAACGCAAACAAGGCCGCAACCGGCAGCACCGCCGCACGGTAGGTATTCGTCAACCAGAAATTGAGTGGTAGCAACGCCGCCTTGATACCAAACACTACTAGCAGCAGGAAGCCCGCTGCAGCGACCAACGCTTGGGAGTAAGCGGGGATGACGCTAATACGCTGTGATAGATCTGCCATGTTTAGCGTACCCGTTACACCATAGAGTAGCGCCACCGCGATCAGAAATATTGCCGAGCCAACAAGATTAATCACTACGTAGTGGCTCGCGGCATTGGTGCGTTGCCGGTCACTATGCTGCAGCAACATGCCGTAGCTCGCCGCGAGCAGCACTTCAAAAAACACAAACAGGTTGAACAAATCCACCGTCAGAAACGCGCCGTTTAGCCCCGCCAATTGCAGCAAAAACAGCGGCGTAAAAAACGTTCCCGTTGCCACCGACACGTTATCAGTTGGTTTGGCGTTGGGTTTGGCACCAGTGGCGGCAAACACCACGGCACCCACAAACGCCGTAAGCATGAGCATGATGGCGGTGAGTTTGTCGACCACCAACGCGATACCGTAAGGCGCTTTCCAATTGCCGAGCAGATAGACAAACTGTTCGCCGGCGGAGGTCCGTGTCACCGCGATGACAGCGACGCCGAGCAACAACACGATTGCGACCCACGCCACCCCGCGCTGCAGCCGGACTCGCATCTCGCCAACTGTCAAGCACAGCGCTGAGGCGAGCAGCGCAATGGCAATCGGCAACACCGGCAGATGTTTGAGGATAAATTCCATCACGGCGATTGGTCGCCGTCGACGTGGTCGTTACCATTTTCAGCATACGCGCGTACGCCGATGGCGAGCAACATGGCGGTCATCGCAAATGAAATCACGATAGCTGTTAACACTAGCGCTTGCGGCAGTGGATCGGCGTAGTAGGCCAGCGTCTGCGGCAACGAACCCGCGATGATCGGCGGCTTTCCCACTGTGAGGCGTCCCATAAAGAAGATAAACAGGTTCACCGCGTAGGAAACGAGCGTCAACCCCAGCACCACGTCAAATAGTCGCGCGCGCAACAGCAGATAGATGCCACACGACATCAACACGCCAACACCAATGGCGGCGAGTAGCGCGAGACTCATGCAGACCCCTCGCCAGAAACTGCCGCGTCAAGGCGGCTGTTTGATCGCATGCGGTCCCCAAGCTTCCCCAACGTGGCAAGTGCAAGCATCGTTCCACCGATCACCGTGAGAAACACACCGAGATCGAAGAACATCGCAGAGGCAACCGGCACGGCGCCAATCGCGGGGAAACTAAAATACTTGAACGTGCTGGTCAAAAACGAAAAGCCAATTAGTGCGCTACCAAGCCCGGTCACACCAGCAAACAACAAGCCCCACCCGATCCAGATCGAATAACGTAACCGCGCTTGCGCTTCCGCTGTTTGTTGCCCAACCGCCACGTAGTGAACAATCAGCGCGATCGCAAACACCAGTCCGGCAATAAAACCACCGCCCGGCTGGTTGTGACCCCGCAGATAGAAGTAGATCGACACCATTACTGCAATGGGCATCAACAACGATGAAATGGTGCTCAACAACAAGGAAGGACGGACGTTTCCGGACACTTTTGCCCCAAACTGTCCGTTAGATGGCGTGTTTGGCAAACGGAAGTCGCGCAGCAGCAACGCAACAATCAAGCCGGCCATCCCCAACACGGCGATCTCGCCCAGCGTATCAAATCCACGATAGTCAACGATGATGACGTTAACCGCATTGGCACCGCCGCCTTCGCTCAGCGTGGTCTGCAAGAAATATGGAGAAATGGAGTTGAACGGACGTTGCAGCACTTGATACACAATCCACGTCACACCAACACCGGCGAAACCCGCTAACGCCGCATCGCGTCGTCGCACACTGCGGACTTCGGATTTGCCCGACTTGGGCAGGAAGTTGAGCGCCAGCAGCATCAAAGTAATGGTGACCACTTCAACCAATAGCTGCGTGAGCGCAAGATCGGGCGCAGAAAAATAAACAAACGCGAATGCCACCACCAAACCCGTCATACCAAGAAAAATGAGCGCCGTCAGTCGTTGTTGATGATTGATCACCGCAAAAATCGCGGCGGTCATGCCGATTAATGCCACCGTGATCACCACCGGATTCGCGACCTCGCTTCCGACCAGAACCCCAGCCGGGGTTGCGGTAGAAGGAAAGATGACGATGGCCGCCACAACCACTGCCACACAAGTCGCCACGATCAGCCACAGATAGCGTTGCAGACTGCCGTTCTGCGTCCGTCGGGTCAGCGCAGAAGCGAGTGACGTGAGATTCTCAATCAATACATCAAACAGAATTTTGGCGTCGCCGGGCAATTTCACGATGGTGTGCAGGTTGATCTTTTTTTGCAACAACACGTACAGACCAACACCGCCTGCCAGCGCACTGATGCTCATCACCAGCGGCAAATTAAAGCCGTGCCATATGGATAACGTGTAGACAGGCAGTGGTGCGTTTAAGGTGGCCTGTGCCGCAACCGCCAGCAGTGGGCCTACGATAACCTGTGGGAATATTCCTACAACGACACACAACACAACAAGGATTTCAACCGGCACTCGCATAAAACGCGGCGGCTCGTGCGGCGTTTTGCTCACGGCATCTGGCCCAAACACGGGCTCGCCGTTAAAAAACACGTCGTGAATAAAGCGCATCGAATAGGCGACCGCTGCGATACCCGCGATTACCGCGGCAATCGGGGTCGCAATCGCAATCAAGCGGTGGCTATCGACCGACACCGCTTCGACAAAAAACATTTCTTTGGATAAAAACCCATTCAGTAACGGTACACCGGCCATCGCGGCACTCGCCACCATGGCCAGCGTTGCGGTGACAGGCATGTACTTCCACAGCCCATTCAGATGTCGCATATCGCGCGAGCCCGTTTCGTGATCGATGATACCGGCTGCCATAAACAAAGACGCCTTAAACACGGCATGGTTGATGATGTGAAATACACCCGCCACCACCGCCAAGGGTGTATCTAGGCCAAACAACAGCGTGATGAGCCCGAGATGAGAAATCGTTGAATAGGCGAGCAGGCCTTTCAGGTCATGCTGAAAGATCGCCACCGTGGCACCCATCAACAGTGTGGCAATGCCCGCTGTCGAAACGATCCAGAACCACAGATCGTTATCTCCCAGCGCTGGATAAAGGCGCGCCAGTAGAAACACGCCCGCCTTGACCATGGTGGCGGAGTGCAGATAGACCGACACCGGCGTCGGGGCCGCCATCGCACGCGGAAGCCAAAAGTGAAATGGAAACTGCGCGCTTTTGGTAAACGCACCAAGCAATACCAGCAGCAGAATCGGCAGAAACAGCGGGCTTTTTTGCAAAACCGCTTTGCTCGCTAGCACCGTGTCGAGGTCATAACTTCCGACCACTTTGCCAATGAGCAGCACACCGGCGAGCAGCGCCAGCCCCCCTAAACCAGTCACGGTGAGCGCCATCCGCGCGCCCTGTCGTGCGTCCTCCCGGTGTCGCCAGAAACCAATCAACAAAAACGACGTCAGGCTAGTGAGTTCCCAGAACACCACCAGCAAGATCAAGTTGTCGGCGAGAACCACACCTAACATCGCACCCATAAACAGCAGCAGATACGAGAAAAAACGCGGTGAAGAATCTGCCGGGGAAAGATAGTAAGCGCTGTACAACACGACGAGCGCGCCGATACCCAGTATCAGCAGGCCAAACAGCAGCGCAAGGCCATCCAGCCGCAGCCCAAAAGAGACACCAAGAGAAGGCAACCAATCGACGCGCCAACGCACGACGTCGCCACCAAACACCGTGTTCGCCGCTAACAGCAGCAGTACACACGCCCCAAGCGTGAACGCTCCGGCCAGCAAGCCAGCCAGCTTGCGTTGCTCGGTAGCCACAAACAGCAACGCCAACGCGCCGAGGAACGGCAGCGCAAGTATCCACATGATGGCGTTAGGGAACATGGTGTCGGCGGATTTATCTGATCGAGCGTATCGAACAAATCACGCGAATTTGACTAAATGTCCAAATAGGCTAGTCTCACAGGCTCGACACCATGAATTTTTTCCAGCCGTCTGACAATAAAGTGCCCGCGCGCCATGTTCTGGAAATGTTCGATGAACAACGTATTGATGAGAGCCCCGGAGGCCGCGCCGATAATGGGAATCGCCTGCGCCGCCGCTTTCTCTGACACGACAATCCCGAAGCGAGAAGCGATCAGGGACGTCAGGCGAACCAACGCTGGTGCCCCTGTTTTGCTCATACCCTTTTCCGCCAAAAACTTGGTCGCTTCGGACACTGCGCCGGCCATCGCCACCCGCGCCGCAAAGTAGCCCGACTCCGCTGCGTCGTCACTCGCCGCTCGTCCGCCCATGGCGAACACCGCCAAGCAAGCCAATCGCGTTTCGATATGCTGGATGTTCTCGCCCTCGCTCTTGGCAATATCAGCCACCGAACGAAGCATGATGGTGGTCGAGATCGGCAGCTCAATACCCAAGGCAAGCAGACCAAACGCGCCGCCTACCGCGCCGGAGGTTGCCGCCGCAAATTTATGGGCACGATCACGGGAAAGGTTACTCTTACGGGAGGCCTCACGACCGATGGATGTGACCGCAACATCGAGCGCCTTCATCATGGCGGCCTCTGACGCTTTTTGCACTTTCGACTGGAACCGCGTGGGCAACATTGCCATACCTCGCTCCAGCGGCGCGCCCAGCATGGATGTCAAACGTGAGGCTAAGCCGGGGTTCTCCAGCAATGCTTTGGCACGTTTCAGCTCTGCAAGTTCTGCTTTTGATATTGGCATGAGATGAGTTTATCGCTGAACAGATTGTGAGAACCGCTAACCATGCGCATGATGTACTAATCTAGGCCGCTTCACCAAGATACGCTTCGCGCACACGCGGATCAGTGAGTAGCGACCGCGACGCCCCTTCAAAACTAATCACGCCACCGTCCATCACGTAAGCGCGATGGCTGACCTGCAACGCGAGCTTGGCGTTTTGCTCGATCAGCAGAATGGTGACGCCACTGGCGGCGACTTCGCGAACAACCGAAAATATTTTTTTTACCATGATCGGCGCAAGCCCCATGGACGGCTCGTCGAGCAACAACAACTTGGGCCGCGACATCAGCGCGCGCGATATTGCCAACATTTGCTGCTCGCCACCGGAAAGCGTGCCCGCAGTTTGTTTCGCACGCTCCTTCAATCTCGGAAAACGTTGATAGGCGATTTCCATATCGCTGGCGATACCTGCCTTGTCGTTGCGACAATAGGCACCCATTGCCAGATTCTCTTCAATCGTAAGGCCGGGGAACACACCGCGACCTTCCGGCACCAAGGCCAAGCCCTGCTGTGCTATCCGATGCGGCGCTGCGCCCACGAGAGTTTTGCCCTGGTACAAAATATCGCCCGAGGTAGGTTTTAACAATCCGCTGATGGCTTTTAACGCGGTAGTTTTTCCCGCACCGTTCGCACCGATTAACGTGACGAGTTCGCCCTCATCAACGTGCATAGTGATGCCCTTTACGGCTTTAATTCCGCCGTAGCCAATGTGGACGTCGTTTAGCGCTAATAGGCACATCGTTATATCCATCCCGGGCATGGTTCGTCGACTCGGCCTATCAGATCCCCGCCTCGCGGGGCCCCTCCTCTTATGCCTCGCGTCGATCCCTCGCCGGCTTTCATTCCGCCGCAGCCAATGTGGACATTGTTGAGGCTCGACAAGCTCATGCTGCAACCTCGCTCTCAACGTCGGCACCGAGATAGGCTTCGATCACCTTCGGGTCGCGCTGCACGTCTGCCGGTATCCCTTCGGCAATCTTCTTGCCGTAGTCGAGCACCGCCATTCGGTCACAAAGTCCCATCACAAGTTTTACATCGTGCTCGATCAACAGCACCGTGACGCCGCGTTGACGGATCGATTCAATCAGACCGCGTAATGCCACCTTTTCGGTTGCATTCATGCCAGCCGCAGGCTCATCAAGCGCCAACAACTTTGGATCGGTCGCCAACGCTCTTGCGATCTCGAGTCGCCGTTGATCACCATAAGAAAGATGTTTAGCCACGTCGTTGGCGCGGTGATCGATCTGCACAAACTTGAGCAAATCATGCGCACGCTCTTCGATCGCTGCCTCCTCGATTCGTGTTGCGCGATTGCGCAACATCGCACCAAACACACCGGCCTTGGTTCGCACGTGTCGCCCCACCATCACATTCTCGATGGCGGAAAGATTTTGGAACAACCGAATATTCTGAAACGTCCGCGCAATGCCACGCCGAGCAATGCGATCCGGCGTCATGTTTTCGAGGGTCTCGCCATCAAACTTTATGGTGCCCGCGTTGTGCTGATAGAGACCGGTGATGACATTGAACATCGTGGTCTTGCCCGCGCCATTGGGGCCGATGAGACCGAAGATATGCCCGGCTTCTACGCTAAAGGACACTTCCAAAAGGGCGGTCAGGCCACCAAATTGTTTGGTGACACTGGTGATTTCAAGAATCGCACTCATGCCGCGCCTCCTGCATCATCCCTCGCCAGCTCGCGCTTACGAACCACAGACGGCAATAATCCGGCGGGGCGGTATAACATCATGATGACCATCGCAAAACCGAACAGCAGCATTCGCAATACATCGGCTTCAATGATTTGCCGGCCAAACAACGCATGCTGTGCCGGCTCCACCGTATAACGTAGCACTTCAGGCATAAACGACAGGAGCAACGCGCCCAGCACCACACCCCAGATATTGCCCATCCCGCCCAACACCACCATCGCCAAAATCATCACCGATTCGGTGAGCGTAAAGCTTTCTGGACTGATGAAGCCCTGAATGGAGGAGAACACACCACCGGCAATACCGCCGAACGACGCACCCATCGCAAACGCGAGTAGCTTCAGGTTGGTCGTGTTGATTCCCATTGATCGCGCCGCGAGTTCATCTTCACGAATCGCCTCCCATGCTCGGCCGATACGGGAATTTTGCAAACGCAAATTGATGATGATGACGACGATCAGAATCGCCAGCAGGAAGAAATAATATTTGATTTGGCCATTAAGGGCGTAGTCGCCGATGCGCGTGGTGCGGCCAAAATCCAAGCCGAACAACTTTATGGAGTCGATCGTTGCAATGCCCTTGGGGCCGTTGGTGAGATTAATCGGTTCGGAGAGATTATTCATAAAGATCCGGATAATCTCGCCAAAACCCAGCGTGACAATGGCGAGGTAGTCGCCGCGAAGCTTAAGTGTTGGCGCACCGAGCATGATGCCGAACAAACACGCAACCAGCGCACCGATGGGCAGGATAATCCAGAATGGCAAGTGGATGCCAAAGTGTGGTGACGCGAGTAGTGCATAGACATACGCGCCGACGGCAAAAAACGCGATGTACCCAAGGTCCAACAAACCGGCAAAACCGACCACAATATTTAAGCCCAGCGATAACAACACAAACAAAATGGCGAAATTAGTGAGGCGCACCCAAGCAGTGCCGGCCATATTGAGTACAAACGGCAAGGCCACCAAGGCAATGACAATCATCGCGACACCAATGGTGAGTACCAGTGGGCTCTTGCGCAAATGTTGCGGCAGATAAGAGGTCATATTGGTTTCGTTAGAGGTGTGCGGGTGACGTACGAGTAACGCGACGCGGCGTCGCGAGCGCAGCCGAGGCTAGGCGCGCTGAGGCGAGCCACCGGAATGTACAAACGGGTACATGACGATGGCGAGCCGAAGTGCAACACCGCATCGGCAAGCGCAGTAGCCCATTGATACTAGGCACGGTCCGAGACCCGTTCACCGAGTAGCCCCTGCGGCCGAAACACCAGCACCAAGATGAGCACGATAAAGGCAAAGACATCTTTATAACTCGAGCCAAACACGGCCATATTGTTGTTGGCCTCACATAATCCACTGAAACCCGGCAGGAACTTATTTAGCGTGCAAACGTTTGTCAGGTCGCCCATATATCCTGCGCCGAAGGCCTCGATTAACCCGATCAAAATGCCGCCGAGCACCGCACCACCTAGATTGCCGATGCCACCCAACACTGCCGCGCAGAACGCTTTCAGACCCAGCAGAAATCCCATCTGGTAATGCGCAATGCCGTAATAGCTGCCGATCATGACTCCAGCGATCGCACCGAGGCCAGCTCCCACGACGAAGGTGAACGAAATAACGTAGTTGGGCGAGACGCCCATCAGCCCAGCCACATCGGGGCGCTGTGAGACGGCGCGCATGGCAATGCCGATACGCGTTTTGTACACCAGCGCGATTAACGCCGCCATCATTGCAATCGACAACACCATGATGCCAATTTGCACATTGGTAATCGTCGCCGCCGTTTCCGAGCTGGATAACGCGAATGATTGCGTCTTCACGATTTGCGGAAACGGAATGTAGTTACGACCCCAGATGAGGAGTGCCAAGTGTTGCAGAATCATCGACACACCAATGGCCGTGATCAATGGTGCCAAACGCGGCGCACTGCGCAGCGGCCGGTAAGCAACGCGCTCAACCAAATACCCGACTGCCATACAAGCTGGAATGGCGGCGAGCACGGCAATGACCACAATTGCCAGCGGCGGCACGCCCGACCCCGCCAACCCCAGAATGACCGACATCGCAACCATTGCGCCGATCATCACCACTTCGCCATGCGCAAAATTAATGAGCTGAATAATGCCATACACCATGGTATAGCCGAGCGCCACCACGGCATAAACGCAACCAAGGGTGAGACCATTCACGAGCTGCTGCAAAAAGACATCCATCGACGGATATTAGCTTATGGGTTGCGGTTAATCACAAAACAAAACGGCACCGTCACCGGTGCCGTTTTGTTCGTCAGTGAAGTGTTTATTTCTTTGGCGCTTCTACTGGCTTCGCTGCGGCGGGTGCCGGGGCGACAGCCGGTGCCGGTGCGGTGGTGGCAGGGGCGGGGGCAGCTTCAAACTTCGTTGCCACACCGTTCTTGATGATCGAGACCGGATCAATCTTGCCGTCTCTACCCAAGAAAATGGTGATTTCGGCGTCTTTGCGGTCACCCTTGGCGTCAAATTCCACCTTGCCGGTAGCACCGGTAAAGCTGACGTTGAACAGTTCTGGAGTGAACTTGGTTGGGTCTACTGAGTTGGCTTTTTTCATCGCCTCCACTACTGCCAGCGTCGCGTCGTAGAAGTACGGCGCGTATTGCAGCACGTCGGTCTTAAATTTCGCCTTGAAGCCATCGGTGAACTCTTTTGATGCGGCGGACGCAGGCAGCCCAGCTTGTGAGCACACTAGGCCGTTTGCGGCGTCACCTGCCAACTTAAACATCTCGTTGGTACAAGCGCCATCGCCGAAGGTAAAGGTTGCCTTGATACCCAGTTCACGCGCTTGTTTGAGCATTGGCCCACCGGTTTGATCCATTCCGCCGTAGAAAATTACGTCAGGATTTCTCGCCTTAATCTTGGTAAGAATGGCTTTGAAGTCGGTTTCGGTATCAGTGGTCTGTTCGTTGGCAATAATGCTCACCTTGCGTGCCTTCAAGGTCTTTTCAACTTCCTTGGCCAGCCCTTCGCCGTACGCGGTTTTATCATGCGCAATGGCAACTTTTTTGCCTTTCAATTCGCCCGCGATGTAGGCGGCAATTGCCGGACCTTGTTGATCGTCACGAGCCACGGTACGGAATACGGTCTTCAGGCCGCGTTCGGTAATCGCTGTATCCGTCGCCGAACCAGAAACAGTCGGGATGCCGGCTTTGTCGTAAATCTCAGACGCCGGGATAGTCACGCCCGAATTCAAATGCCCGATCACGGCAGCGACCTTGGCGTCGACTAACTGCTGCGCAATGGTGGTACCGACTTTTGGATCACCTTCGTCGTCTTTGCTGATCATCTCGAGCTTCAGCAGTTTGCCGTCGATCTTGATCTTTTTGGCATTGGTTTGATCAATTGCGAGCGCAACGCCGTTTTCATCGTCCTTACCCAGATGCGGGGTTTTCTTGGTTAACGGACCAGCGTGAGCAATTTTCACGACAACGGTTGGCTCGGCGAGCGCAGCCGGTTTCGCTGGCTCAACTTTTGGCTCTTCTTTGCCACAACCAACGACACCCGCAGCTAGCAATGCGGCAAAGACGAGTTTGTATGAGTTTTTCATAGACAGCTCCAAGGGTAAATTTCGAAATTTCTGGTGGGAATTGATCTCAAAACGCCCTGCCGCACGCGCCTTTAGGCTTGCCATCCAGACGCCATATTGGGCGACGGATTAAAGCGGAAAAGAAACTTACAGTGGGATAAATCGACAGAAAGCGCAAACGCGCTCCCTAACAGCGCAGACTGGCCTTACAGATATGTATTATGCTGACGGCAAAAATTACTTGTCAATCTTAACCGTTGCCAAAGATCGCAATACGGTGTTGGCACCACAGCCCCACGCAGAGGGCCGCGCTCCGGCTTCGGCAGTGGCGGCGTGGGCGACGGCGCTGGCAGAATTAGCCCTCGCGCCCGCGCCCCGCAAGTCAAACGGTTGGGGGAATTTTCGACGACAGCGTCGATGAAAGCGACTATTTTTTGACCGGTGGCATGTCGAGCACCGCTTTCACCATTTTTTGAATATCGGCGTCAGGGACATGCCCGTGCGGCGGCATTGGCACTGGACCATAAACCCCCGCGCCACCCGCCTTTACCTTTGCCGCCAGCTTTGCGGTTGCGGCCTTTGCATCCTTTTTGTAACTATCGCGGTATTTGTCCGCCACGTCTTGGTATGCAGGTCCTACCAGCTTTTTGTTATCCGCGTGACAAGCCGTGCAGGCATATTTTTTATGCAGTTCATTGACCGCCAAGGCATGGGTCGCCGCAAATAGACTTAAGCCAGCAATGATGGCGGTACGGAGACGGTTCATGAGTGTTCCTTTTGTTCCTTTTTGTTGGTGAGACCGACATGACGTTTGAGCGGCATATGGGTTGACTCTTTGGCGTTGACTGTTTGGCGACACTTTCCCAAACAATGGCACATCACCCGCCACGTCAGCTCCTGTTGGCGCGGTTAGGTTAGGCTAGGTAAGTGCGTGGCTATGCGCGGTGCCCCACCGACCTCAGGTGAACGTAAGATTGTGCTAACTTATCGACTGCCACGCTGCATTTGCCGCAACGCTCGGTCATGGAGGCAATTCCGCTTCCCCGTTCGATTCGCCCTGTCGCGACGACGATTTTGGGCCACGCAAATTATCTCATTGAGGTCGCTATGTTTCTTGCCATCATTGCCGTCATCATCCTGATCATGAAAATCGCCGACATCAACCCAGTCGCTAATTGGTCATGGTTTTATGTCCTGCTACCGTTCGCCCTACTCGCCTTTTGGTGGGAGTTTGTCTCGAAGTGGATTGGCTGGGATAAACGCAATGCCGAGAAAAAAATGGCAGACGATATGAAAAAGGCGGCTGAAACGAAGAAGAAAAATCGCGGCTTCTAAGCTGACAAAGCCGCTTCAACCGCGACGCCCAACCGTTGCAATTTCGCATCACCGTTTGTCTCACCGATGACCATCAAGCCAACTGGCGCTTCGCTCCGCTGGTGACACGGCAGCGACCACGCGGGTCGGTTTAGCGCGTTGTACGGCGCGGCATTACGCAAGGTAAGCGAATTAATGCGGTACAAATCATCGTCCGATTTGTCGATATCCGCGAAAGCGGGTGCAACGATTGGCACGGTTGGCGCAAGCAAAGCATCAAAGGGCAAGGTCGTTTTGTCAGCGGATGCCATCAACTTCAAGCGCAGCGCATGCAGGGCGCGGTAGTCTGACTCTTTCATGGCGGCACCCAGCATCAGACGCTTTGAAACCCGCGGATCAAACTGATTAAACTGCGTTTCCAACCGCTCGCGGTGTAGCTGATAAGCTTCGTAGCCAGAAAAGTTCACCACCTTGGTAGCGTCGGCTTCGTCTTGTAGTTCCTGAAAAACGAACTCCTTGATTGTCGCCCCTGCGCGAGAAATCCGCGTCAAAGCAGATGCAAATGCGCGCTCGACTTCGCGATCCAATCGATCGAGCATGATTGTAGTGGGCACACCAAATGTCAGCCCGCGCAAACTCGCGGCCTCACGTGTGGTGATTGCCTCACCCGCCATCACACGGTCGAGCAACACGCAGCAGTTTGCGGACACGCCGAGCGGGCCAATGGAGTCACGTGTGTGGGAGAGGGGGAAAGCGCCGGTAAGTGGCACCCGCGCCTGCGTCGGCTTGTAGCCTGCAAGTCCGCACAGCGCCGCCGGGATGCGCACCGATCCGCCCGTGTCCGATCCAATGGTTGCGGCTGCCATCCGGTCGGTGACACTCACCGCCCCGCCGGAGGTGGAGCCGCCAGGAATACGTTTAGTCGCGCGATCCCATGGGTTAAGCGGTGTGCCGTAATGGCAGTTGGTGCCGTGGCCGCCATAGGCAAACTCGGTCATGTTAGTACGGCCGATCAGGATCAAGCCGACCGCCTTTAGCCTCGCGATTGCAGGCGCGTCGCGCTCGGCAGGGCGTGCGTTAGCCAAAATGGTGGAGCCAGCACGTGTGACCTCTCCGGCAACATCGAACAGATCCTTGATCGAAATGGGGATGCCCGCGATAACGCTCGGAACATCACCTTGCGCACGTGCCTTGTCAGCGGCTCTGGCGGCGCGCCGCGCGCCGTCGCGATACACATCGATGAAGGCTCGCGTGCCCTCTCCCATCGGATCATCGATTGCCGCAAGACACTGCTCAACGAGTGCCGCAGAAGTGGTTTCGCCAGCGCGAAGTTCGTGGGCAAGATCAGTAAGCGTTTTCATTGGGCGTGGACAACAATGTTGATGTTGATGTTGATGTTGATGTTGATATTGATGACGATGGCGGTGAAAGGATTGAACAGTTTAGGGTGGCGACAAAAACGATTGCCCAGTCCACGATACCCACCTTTACGGGTGGGGAATTTTTGAATTGAGTTCGCTAAAGTCTACAAGTGTGCGTGACGGATGTATAAGCTGCATCCGTACTTTAGGGTCGGCCCGTTTGGGCCGACCCTTTTTTATGGTTTGGTCAGCGCCCATTGAATAACGAGTTTGGCGACGAACCCCAGCATGCCAAAACCAAGCGCGAGAAACAAGACAAACGTGCCCATCTTGCCCGCTTTGCTCTCCCACGCCAGCTGAGCGATGATAAACACCATGTAGAGCATAAATGCCGCGAGACCGAAGGTTAGACCGAAGGCAGAGATCTCGGCTTCGGTGAAGCCAAAAATCACTTTTCGCTCCCCACTGGCGCCGACCTGAGACGCGGCGCCAAGGCTGACGCATCAACCAGATCGCGATAGGCATGCCAACTGGCGTGGCCAAGCAACGGTATGATGAAAATGAGCCCAAACAAAACCATGGCAAAGCCGACCAGCGTCAGCAACATCAGCAGCCCCGCCCAGATCGCGATGGGGAGCGGATTGGCCTGAACCACGCGCCAACTGACTAAAACAGCTTCAATCGGACCGACGTGCCGATCCAATAACAATGGCATCGACACGACACTCGAGGCAAACACCGGTGCCGCCAACACACCGCCAAGAATTAACCACAGCTCGAAAACATAGGTGTTTGGTTGAATCACGATGTCGCGCAGAAAATCAGCGGGACTACTGATCGGCACTGGCGCGAACAGCGTAATGAAGGCAGCTGAGGTCAACACCCAACCGGTGCCCGCCAGTGCCAGCAGCAACCCAAATCGCACTAAACACCAATAACTGGTCGGATCAGTGCGCCGATTTTGTCCCCAGTCGGTCCAAGTTCGGACCAGCAACGCGACATCTGCGGGTTCTCCACGCTCCAGCGCCCGACTTAATGCATAAAGACCGGTTGCCAGTACCGGCGCCACGACCAGGAAACCAGAAAAAGCCCCGGCCAACATCCAAAAACGATCGCGCGCGACCACCAGCAGCAGCGCACCAAACATCGCCACCGCCACACCATGCGCCAAACTAACGAGTGGGCAACGCCACATATCGCGCCACCCTAGCGCCAACCATCGTAACGGCTGGTTAGCAGCCACCTGCCGAACAACGGCGCGGCTCACATGCGGACTTTTTGTGTTCATTTAGGCTGGTCTCACCGATAAACGCATTAACTATGCGATCGCTTCAGCAATCGCCTTACCGACTTCGACCGTGGTCGCCGTGCCGCCCATGTCGCGGGTACGCGGGCCATTCGCAAGCACCGTCTCAATGGCGCGCACCACCGCATCCCCAGCCGCTTTATGACCCAGAAACTCCAACATCATTGCGCCGGACCAAATCTGGCCAATCGGGTTCGCGATGCCTTTGCCAAAGATGTCGGGGGCACTCCCGTGCACAGGTTCAAAGCAGCTCGGAAACTCGCGTTCGGGATTCAGGTTACCCGACGGCGCAATACCGATGGTTCCGGTGCACGCCGGCCCAAGATCCGAGAGGATGTCGCCAAACAAATTCGAAGCCACGACCACATCAAACCAATCCGGATGCAACACGAAGTGGGCCGTCAAAATATCAACGTGGTATTGGGAGGTCTTGATGTCTGGATAACGCGCAGACATTTCCTTAAAGCGCTCGTCCCAGTACGGCATGGTGATGGCAATGCCATTCGACTTCGTGCAAGAAGTGACGTGCTTTTTGGCGCGCGTTTTGGCGAGCTCAAAGGCGAACTTCATGATGCGATCAACGCCGCGGCGCGTGAAAATGGTTTGTTGCATCACAGTTTCATGCTCGGTACCGGCATACATCCGCCCACCGATACTGGAGTACTCACCCTCGTTATTTTCCCGCACCACCCAAAAATCAATATCACCGGCCTTACGATTCGCCAGCGGGCTCGGCACGCCGGGCATTAACCGCACCGGGCGAACGTTTGCGTAGAGTTGAAACTCGCGACGGATGGGGATGAGCAAGCCCCACAAGCTAATATGATCCGGCACCGTCGGAAATCCAACCGCGCCTAGATAAATCGCGTCATGGCGGCGAATCTGCGCGAGCCCATCGTCGGGCATCATCTTGCCGTGCTGGAGATAGTAGTCACAACTCCAAGGTTTCTCATCCCACTCGAATGCAAGATCGTATCGGCGCGCGGCAGCCTCTAATACCCGCATGCCTTCCGGCAGCGTCTCTTTACCAATACCGTCACCCGCGATAACCGCAATCCTGTGCTTTTGCATACGCGCTTTCGTGTGTTTAGGTAGGCTGGGTGGCGGGCTATGTGGCGGCCTAAATCGAGTCCGCACTTAAGCGTTCAGTAGGATATTCATGTTGCGTAAGCGCGCCGCCATCGAACGCATCATCGCCATCCCAATTGCCGGCTCTGCCTTCACAATCTCGATAAGCGCTTTCCGATTCACCGCCAACAACTTGCATTCCGTTTTCGCGGTGGCGGTGGCAGCCCGCGCGGATTGATCCACCAGCGCCATTTCGCCGATGGTGGCACCGGTGCTGGCCGACTCCACCATACTGCCTTTGATGCTCACCTCCACTTGACCACGCAGGATGACATACATCGTCGTGCCGGCATCACCTTCACGCATGATCACGCTGCCCGGTTCATAACGCAGCACAGTGGCGCGCTCAAGCCGCGCCTCCAACGCCGCTAACAAATCTGCGTTGAAGGTTGCCATCGAGGTTGCCATCGGGGTTGCCATCACCGCAGACGCGGCAGCGGGTTTCGCCAGCTTGCGCATCGCCATGCGGGCGGCAACAAAACGCAGACGATCAAACATGACACTCATCAGCATCAAGGCAAATTCAGGCATCCGCGCCAACCCCGCCTGTGCCTCGGTGCCGTCCAGCGAAAAGCCGCGGACAGCCGTCTTGGCGGTGGCGGTCGCGCTGCGCGCGGTGGCGGCCTCTGTACCAGGCATTTCACTAATGACGGCCATCTCGCCGATGACCTCACCGGACTTCACAGCATCAAGCAACTTTCCGTTTGCCGTCAAGGCCACTTCGCCCTCGGCGAGGTAATACATGCGGTGAATCACGCGCTTGCCAAACAGACCTTGTTTGCCCGACTTGTCACCTTCCGAAAACAACGTTGACCCCGCCGCAAACTGTTCCGGTTTGCCTAACTCTCGAAAGAACTGTTCGGCGACTTTGGCATCGTAGAACTTGCTATTGGCCGGCTTAAATGGTGCAGAGGTTGCAGCAGCGGCTGCGGCAACGCCTTGAGACGGCGCAGGTTTGGTTGTGGGCGGGACTGAACCCGCAGGCTGGGACTGCGGCTGGGTAAAGTCAAAATCGTCATTACTCATAGTTGATCATCAAGCTCGTTTATTGGCGTGCGTTTCAAGACAATATTGCTTGTAACTACCCGTCGATAGGGCAGTTTACGTTTTCATCTATTCAATGCGCTTGACGCGCGGCGCATTGCCCTTGCCTTCAATTTCAAGGAAGTAAGTGCCAAATGCGCCACGCGTGACAACCACCTTGCGATTGTCGCATTCGCAAACGCCGCGGCTGTCATCGGCAACCTGCCACAGCTGACCATTGGCGAGGCGAATGCGACTGCCTTCACGCCAGCTGTCCAAACGCCCTTTGATGGTGGTCTCGATACGATCCACGCCTACCGCAGTTTGTTTCGCCGGCAAGCCAAACCCCGCTGCCGGACTGGCTGGCGCGGCAGTTGTAGCGTTACCACTTGGACGCGGGTTTGCAGCACCGGCGACCGAGGCCGCAGTGGTTGCCGCACCAGCAGCCGCGGCAGTGCCCGCCGCGCCACCCGTGGCCGCTGGCGGCTTTGCATTTGCCACAGCACCAGTCACGTCGGTCGCGTCGTAACACGCCAATCGCTTATTGGTGTCGGTCAACGCGCGGCATTTCAAGACGCCGGCCTCATTTGCCAATGCAAAATTGCCCGTCACCGCCAGCAACACAAAACTCGCACCCAACGTCGCCAAGTTTGGCAAAGATATTTTTTTCATAAAATCGATCCTAACAGTGGTTTATCGCGATTTCACATCGCGCGCAGATGCCCATCAAAAACTTCACCCCAGAACGATAGGCACAAGTAGTCTAGCCGCCTTGCGACATGCAAAACACGTTGAGTTTATTGCCATCTAAGTCCCGAAAGTAGCCGCTGTAAAATCCGGCCCCGCGCGGTCCGGCAGCGCCTTCATCTTTGCCGCCAAGCGCAAGCGCTTTTTTGTGCAGCATGTCGACTTTTTCGTGGCTGTCCACCACCAGTGAAATCATGGTGCCGTTGCCGACCGTCGCGGCGTTACCATCAAAGGGTTTGATGACGCCCAAAGATGGCTGGGTCGGGCTCACCCCCCACGCCACGAAGCGATCCGACTCCATCATGCGCTTGGCACCGATCAGGCCCAACAGTTGGTCGTAAAACGACGCAGCGCGCGCCATATCATTTGTTCCCAATGTCACGTAACCAAGCATGTTGATCTCCTCGTTTAGGCAACGCTAGCGCAGTTCGGTTTAATCGAGTAAACGGCAACCAGTCAGCGGAAATTTGTGTGATCTTTCGACCGGAAAGCAGGTAACGCAGTTAAGGCAGTTAAGGCAAGTAAGGCGTGTAGCCGGTTAGAACTTAAGCTGCACCAAGCGCGGGCAGTGATCACTTGTTTCGATTTTCTGATTTGGCACCGCCGCCACCGCCACTTTGCGCGACGCAATCACGCCCGGATTCAGCGTTTTAAGCGTATCACTAATGACGATGTGATCAAGCCCGGTGAAGCCGGTGCAGCCACCGTCAGATGTCGAGAGTGGGACTTGGTGCATATTCGGCGAGCCGTCAGAAATTTCCTGCCAAAGGTAGCGCGTGCTGACTTTGCCGTCTGCACCCACTTTGTTTGGGCTTGCCGGGTCGCTGCCGTCTGCACGAATTTCGTTGGGCTTCGGTGCCATGGCAAGTTCGTCGTCAATGCGGCGATTAAAGTCTCCTAAAAGTACGAAGCGCGGGGATTTTGCCCATACGCTTTCGATCCAGTTCTCCAGAACCGGCACTTGGCGATTCAGCACTTCGCAGGCTTCATTTGCATCCGTGAGTAGTCGTCCAGGAAAACGTTCGTTGCTGTTATTCACACTCGCGCACGATGCCTTTAAATGCACGTTCATAAACGTCACCGGCTGCCCATTTATGTTGAGGGTCAATGCCAGTCCTGGCCGCACGCTCCGGAACGCGGCGGGGTCGTTCGGCGGGTCCTTGATTGCAAGCGCGGCCTCTGTCACACATTGGCCCGGTTTGCTCGTCACCGACTTGTCCCAAGCGAATGCCAAGGTTTGAAACGCGCTATGTTTTGCGTCACACACATCAAACTTGTTGGCGAATTTGCCAAGTACGATCTTGATGACGGCCGAGGACCGCACTTCTTGGAAGGCAATCACCCGTACGCCGTCGCGCTCGATGATGCCCTCTACCGTCTCGCGCAGCTTGTCGAGCTTTTCTTGATAGGCGGCCGGTGTACGCGTCAGATTCGGGTCGGGCCTGGGTTGTCCCGGCACCGGCGCATCGCCGCTTCGATAGGCGTTACACGGCGCAATCAGATTTGACGCCGCCGGTCCACCCGCCGCTTTGAGCACTGCCTCCTGACACTGTGTGGCGCGCGTTACCTCTTCAGGTATTGCGGCTGTGGCACCACGCACAATCCGCGCGCGGGTGTCGCACCAATTCACGGCGGGTGAAGCGCACACCTCTAGATGTCGCTTGAAGTCGCCGGGCGCCCCCGCCCACGCCATGTTGAACGCGGCGACACCGGCCGAAACGGATTTGGCGGTGTTGGCAGATGCGGTGGAAGACGCGGTGGCAGACGCGGTGGCAGACGCGGTGGCAGAGGTGGTGGAAGACGCAGGCGTTTGGGCAAACGCGCTACTGCCGGGGAAGTTAAATACCGCAAGCGTGGCGCAGGCCAGCATCGACGCAACAAGCCGGGAGAAGGCGACGGGGACAGACAAGCAGACGCAACGGACGGGGCGGACGAAGCTGACGGGATGGAAGATCGGCATGGTGCTCACATTCAAAGTTGTGCAAGCCGCCATTATCGCCAGTTCAGGCCAAAATTTCCGCCACACATTTCCGTTGCGCGTTCGCGTTGCTAGTTTGTGTGCCGATCCCCGCATCTACTCCGCATCTCCTCCGCATCTCCTCCACATCGCCGCCGTATCTGCCGGAAGCGCCTTGAACCGACAGTTAGGTAGTCAACTCGCGAGCGGAGCGCGATAATCGTGGTTTCGCCCCACCATCAGGATCACCCGCATGATCACTTCCCTCGTCGTCACCATCGTCGGCACTGACCGCCCCGGTTTGGTCAGTGCGGTATCGGACAAGGCCGCCGAGTTTGGCGCGAACTGGGCAGACAGCTTGATGGCAAACCTGGCCGGGCAATTCGCGGGCATTTTGCTGCTACAGGTGCCGAGCCGCAACGCCGATATGCTGGTCGCCGCGCTCAAGGAACTCGACACCGCCAACCTGCACGTGGCCATTGCGCGCGGCACGGCGGCAGTCGCGCCGCAAAAGCCATCGCGTCGTATCAAGCTCGATTTGGTCGGGCAAGATCGCCCTGGCATCATTCACAATATTTCTAGCGAGCTCGCCAAACACGGCGTGAGTATCGAAAAACTACAAACGCGAATTTCCAGCGGCGCGATGTCAGGGGAGCAAATGTTTCATATGCAAGCCACGCTGGTGGTACCTACTATCGTCAGCGAGGATGCGCTTCGCGCGGCGTTGGAAGGCCTCGCCAATGAGATGATGGTTGATGTTTCACTCGACGATCCGCGCGAGGTTGGCTAGGCGCGTGGCCCTGCGCTCGCGGCGCTAGTTGGTACACAGCGTCGCGCTCAAAAGGTCATGGCTAAACCCCTTACCCTGCCACACCTCGCCAAACTCCCACTCGCCGCGATTGGTAAGAACCAGCAGCACTTTGCCGAGCGCGGGTGCCAAGAAATTTCGCACCTGCACGCCACCAATCGCGCCGCGCCGCTCGATGAGCTCAACCGGTTCTTTGCAGCCTTTGAGCGTGGCGGGAAACGACCAGACGCCGAGCGCCGCATAGCCAATATTTGGCTCGCCTTTCCAGAATTGTTTTTTGGCCTCTGCCGACATCAGCGACTCGCCGAGTAAGGCCTGATCGATTGCGAATAAATCACGCGGTGACCCGAGCAACGCGCCCGCCGCGCCGTAGGTCGCGAGGTTAAAGGTGAGCTCAACGCGCTTGCCTTCGTAACCCTTTACCGGCTGCGCGTATTTGTCTTTGATAGTGGCCGGGCGCACGGCCTCTTTCTGCAAATTAAGCGGCTTCGCGATTCGCTCGTTGATCACGCTGGCAAACAGTTGGCCAGTGATTTTCTCGATGACGGCACCGAGCACCAAGTAGTCGCAATTGTTGTATTCGAATCGTTCACCCGGCGCGCGCTTTGGCGTTGCCGCACAGGTGCTAGCCGCAGCAGATTTATGCACGGCTTCCGGGGCGACGTCTTCTAAATAAAACACCGGCATCGCATCGGGTACGGCTTTGTCATCCGCCGATACGGCCGTAGGCACGTCGCTTGGATTCGGCAGCCCGCTGGTGTGCTGCAACAGCTGCCGTATCGTGATGAGCTTGGCGTTGGCGCTGCCGAATTCCTTTGCATTCAGATATGTTGAGACCGGCTTATCGAGATCAAGCTTGCCCTCCACGACGAGCTGCGCGGCGATAATCGCCGTGATCTGCTTACTCACCGACGCCCAGCGCCACACCATCTCTACGCTGTGCGGCGTACGGCGCGAGCGGTCAGCGAGGCCCACGGCCTGCTCGAAAGTGATTCTGCTGCGGTCGCCCGATAACACCACGCCAGCAAAACCCGCCTCCTCCGCAGCCGCCACCACGGCCGCGACGCTCGCGGGTGGCGGCTTTGGCGCTGGCGAGGTGGGCACCGGTTCCGCCGCATGGGCGAGCCGCACTGTTACGAATAGTAAGGCCATTGCGGCGACTAATTTGGTCTTCACGTTTGATCCCGGCCCAGCGCAGTTATCGAAAGGGCATATTACATGGAGCGAACGGCCAAACCTTGGATGCGATAATGGCGGCTTCCCCGAGATTCGGTGCGCGCATTTTGCCGCGCCAAGCTTTTTGTCCAACACCCTATGACCACCTCGCTTTCCACCGAAATCAAACGTCGCCGTACGTTTGCCATCATTTCCCACCCGGATGCCGGTAAAACGACCCTCACCGAAAAACTGCTGCTGTTCGCAGGTGCGATTCATATCGCCGGAAGTGTGAAAGCGCGCAAGGCCACCCGCCACGCCACATCCGACTGGATGGAAATTGAGAAGCAGCGCGGCATCTCTGTCGCGTCATCGGTCATGCAAATGGAATACCGCGATTGCGTGGTCAATTTGCTCGACACACCGGGACACCAACATTTCTCGGAAGACACCTATCGCGTATTGACGGCCGTCGATGCGGCGCTGATGGTGATCGACGCCGCCAAAGGTGTGGAAGCACAAACGCTGCGTCTGATCGAAGTCTGCCGCGCGCGCAATACGCCGATTCTTACGTTCATCAACAAAATGGACCGCGAGGTATTGCCGCCGTTGAAGTTGATGGAAGAAGTTGAACAAGTCCTAAAGATGGATGTGGTGCCATTCATCTGGCCGCTGGGCATGGGCAAGTCATTCCGCGGCGTTTATGATTTGCGGCGCGACTCGATGCGTGTCTTCACACCCGGCGAAGATCGGATGGGTGAAGCCGACGAAATTCTTGAGGGCATCGATAACCCGATCATCGCTGAGCGATACGGCGATGAATTAACCCAAGCCAAAGCCGAGATTGAACTGATTCGTGACGCCAGCCCGTCGTTTGACCGAGAGGCGTTTTTGGCTGGTAAGCAGTCCCCACTTTTCTTCGGCTCGGCGGTCAATAACTTCGGCGTACGCGAAGTGCTCGATGCGCTGGTCGATGTTGCTCCCGCGCCTGTTTCACGTGCGGCGATCGAGCGTGTGGTCGAGCCCGACGAGGCGTCCTTCGCCGGTGTAGTGTTCAAAATCCAAGCAAACATGGACCCCGCTCATCGTGATCGCATTGCGTTTGTGCGCGTCTGTTCAGGCCGCTTTGAGCGCGGCATGAAGCTACGCAATGCGCGCACCGGAAAAGATTTCCGTCCCGGTACGGTGGTCTCGTTCTTATCACAACGCCGCGATTTGCTCGATGAAGCGTACGCGGGCGACATCATCGGCATTCCTAACCACGGCACGCTCCATCTGGGCGATACGCTCACCGAAAAAGAAGCGCTGCAATTCACGGGTCTGCCTTATTTCGCGCCAGAGATATTCCAGACGGTTGAAATCAAGGACCCCATCAAGTCCAAGCAGCTCCGGCAAGGCTTGCAACAACTCGGTGAGGAAGGTGCCATTCAGGTATTTAGACCAGTCTCAGGCGGCAGCCTGCTGCTCGGCGCAGTCGGAACGCTCCAGTTCGAGGTGGTGTTGCATCGGCTCAAATCGGAATACAACGTTGAGGCGCGTCTTGAGGCGTCGCGGTATCGATTGGCGCGCTGGATCACGTGTGATGACCCCAGCATCTTGCGCAAATTTATCGATTCCAATTCGCACCGTGTTGCCTATGACGTGGTTGATGCGCCCGCATTTCTTGCCACCCATACTTCGGAACTGGAAGTCTCTGCCGAGCGTTACCCACAAGTCAAATTTCATGCGATGCGTGAACACGCAGGGCAACACTTTGCGGCTGCGATGTAACACAGCCTGGCCGCTAGGCCGGTTCGACCGCCTTGGCAATGGCGTTGACGAACTCATCGACGATGGTTGCTTTGAACACAACAGATCTTACCCCGGCCGCAACCGCGTTTTTTTGCAGTTCTTCGTCAACAAAGCCCGAAGCAATAATGACGGGAAGGTTCATACGAATAGCGCGCACCTCGTTGGCAACATCGATGCCTGACATCCCCGGCATGTTGTAGTCCGTCACGACCACATCAAATGCATTTGGTGTGGCACGCAGCGCATCGAGGGCGTCTTGTTGGTTATTGAATGACGCAACACGGAAACCTCGGCGACCCAACAAACGGCTCGTCAGAAACACTATCGCCTCATCGTCATCAAGGTACAAAATGCGCAGCCCAGTCGCGTTCTTGATCGCCAAGTTGCTCCCAGTGAAAGTTGGCAAGGCACTCGGTTGAAAAATGCCGCTAGCGGTTGCGATAGGCAGGTAGATATCGAATGACGTTCCCACGCCAACCGTGCTTGTCACCCCAATCACACCTTCGTGGGCATCAACAATGCCATGCACCACCGATAGCCCAAGTCCTGTGCCCTCATTCACTGGCTTGGTGGTGAAGAACGGTTCGAAAATGCGCTGGAGGGTTTCAGGCGGGATGCCAGGGCCACTGTCGCGCACCGTCAATCGCAATGCATGGCCGGGGTGGCTGGCGTGGCCGAGGTCGGGTTTTGCCATCGCTTGAAGTTTGGGATGCGTAGCCAGCAGGATTGGGTCGAGCGCTACCATTTCCAAGCGAATTTCAATTCGGCCCGGTCCACTCGCCATCGCCTGCATCGCGTTGGTCGCCAAATTAATGATCGCTTGCTGAATTTGCGTTGCATCCGCCAGCACTTCAGGAACGCCTTGGTCGCAACGAACCTCCAGCGACAACCGCATCGGCAATGTTGCGCGTAACAAGCGCCGCGCTTCCTCGATAACCGCGTCGAGCTTAATCTGCTTTCGCTCAGTCGGTTGCCGCCGGCTAAACGACAAAATCTGCTTCACCAAATCACGCGCGCGCGTAGCCGCTTTGCGAATTTCATCAATACTTTCCAGCGCCCGCTTATTGCCCGCACTATCTTCTCGTGCAAGTTCGCTGTTGCCCAAGATGGCGGCGAGGATGTTGTTAAAGTCGTGCGCGATTCCACCGGCGAGTGTGCCAATGGCCTGCATTTTTTGCGACTCGCGTAGCTGTTCTTCAAGTAAGGCGCGTTCGGCATTCGCGCGATTGCGCGCGGTGACGTCGCGAATCGACAGGCGTACCGCTGGTTTGCCGTCAAAAACGGTCGCCGTGTTTTGAGATTCAACCTCAATCACCACACCGTCAATTGTGATGTTCCGCGACTGCAACAGCGGGAGCGTCGCAGCACCGGCCGCTAATTTCGCCAAACGCGCAATCACCTCTGCGCGTGATTCCGGATGCACAAAGTCTAAAAGACTTTTTCCAATAACCTCCTGCGCGCTGCCTGCGCCATACAGCGCCAGCGCTGCGGGATTTGCGTACAAAACCATCCCACCGCTGTGCACCACACTCGCCTCTGGGGACAACTCAATCAACATACGGAAGCGTTGTTCACTATCCTGCAACGCCTGCTCAGCGCGGACGCGGTCACTGAGGTCGGTAATCACGGCAATTGACCCCGCATATTTGCCGTCAACAAAACGGGGGACGCCGGTGACTTGTACCGGTACCGATGTTCCATCCAGACGGCGGAAGCGGGCATCGTAGGTTGAGGATATTCCGGCCTCACGATCCGCCAAAATCTGCGGCTGCCGTGTCGCCTCTTCTTCAAAAAATATTTCATTGCGGCCCTTACCGATGAGCTCGCTGGTGGTGTAGCCCAACAGGCTCGCAAGCGCCGGGTTAGCAAATTCCAGCACGCCACTGGGGCTCGTCACAATCAGGCCCTGCCCCATGGCGCTGATAATTTGCGCCGCAAAGTCCCGCTGTATCTGAGCCTCACGCTCAATCTGTTTGCGCTCAGTAATGTCGGTGATAAAACCGTGCCAGATGACAGCACCATCATCTTCTCTTTGCGGCATCGCGTTACCTTGCAACCAGCGCACAGTGCCATCGACAAACTTGACCCGGTACTCATGCAGCCAAAGCGTCAGACGCTCTGCCGATTGCCCAATACTCGCCGCGACCGCATCGTAGTCATCCGGATGCAGCACGGCAAATGCTTTTGATGCATCCTCGCGGACTACTTCAGGCTCAACCCGATAGATGCTGCGGATACCTGCACTGGCATAGGGAAAACATGAAGTGCCGTCAGCGCGAAGGCGAAACTGGTAGACCATTCCCGGCACACGGCTGGCGATACGGCCCAACAGGTTCTGCGCCTCTTTCGACGCCGCCTCGCGCTCGGCAAGTGCTTGCAGCAATCGATTAAAGCTGTTGATGAGTTGCCCGACCTCATCCTGGCGTTTGACCGGCAATAAACGAATTGGCAGTTCTGCGTTCGACAGATTTTCTAGCGTCTCGATGGCAACCAGCATTGGTTTTAACTGACGTTGTACCATCCACCACGTCAGCATTCCCACGAGCAGCGTCGCTAGCAACGCCGCTTGCAGTAAACGATTTTCCAACGCATCGACCGGTGCAAAGGCTTCCGCAGTGGGCAAGGTCACCGCAACGTACCACCCCGCCGAAGGAATGGATTTCGCGGCGGTCAACACCTCGACGCCGAGCGGGTTAATGAAAATGCCCGCCCCCTCATAGCCTTCAATAAAGAGGTCGATTAATGGAATTTTTCCCGGTGGCGGCATGATTTCCATCGTGCGGCGCTTGTCGCCCGCAGTGATGATTTGACGGTACTGCGGCGCAACCAACAAATATCCACCCGTCTTGCCGAAGCGGTTATCTGCGATCTTATCGAGAAAACTTGGCGCGCCTAAATCGGTCGCGCCCATCAATGCGCCGATCACCCGGTCTTGCGCGTCCCAAATCGGCACCGCCATCACGATCACCGGTGCGCCGAGCGTTTTGCCAACCGTTGGACGGCCAATATTGGCTTTGCCTTGTTTGAGCGTCGTGACAACGTGTTCTTTATCCATGAGGTTCAAGCCGGTACGACCAGCCGACAGCGGCGTTGAGGCAATGACGTTACCGTTAGCATCAGTCACAAAGATGCCGCGATTAAACAACCGATTTAGCACCGCTTGGCGTTCGAGGTCAGCTTGCAGCGCCGCTGCATCCGCAATTACGGCTGGTGTAAAGACTCTGGCGATTGTTTGCAGCGAGCTCATGCGCTCTTCAACGTCGCCGTTGATCTGATCCGCAACGAGACTAACGGCGGCGAACTGTTGATCGGTCAACAGCTGTTGCATGTCGCGTTGCAACAACTGGCCGACGTACAACGCCAGCGTCCAAAAACTCGCCACAAAAATCGCCAGTGTAAACAAGGCGATTCTGGTCTTCAGCGACCAACTTCTAAAAGTACGGGGACCTGCGGAAGGGTTTGTCATCAAGGGCTAACATTGGTGGCAAGCAGGTGGCAGGCAGGCGGCAGGCAAGTGGTAGGGGCAGGGCAGGCATAAGCACCGAACAATTTCCAGACGCGTGCCAAACACGTGCCAGACACGCGCCAGATTTGCATCAGATTCGCGCCAAAGCGACATCTGCCTGCAATCAGCGGCAACCGACTGACTTTATCACTGACGAGCGCGTTTCGCGCAGCGCGCCTCTAGACGCTCTAGTCGCTTTAGTCGCTCTACACGCTCTGCGCGTTCCACACGTCAGGAAGCGGGACCATAATTTTGTATTGCAGACTGGTTATGCCACAAACCGATAAATGGTGATGTAGTGAATGACACTGCCGCCCAGCACAAACAAATGCCAAATGCCGTGCCAGTGTTTGAAGCGTTCGTCGTAATAATAGAAGACGGTCCCAACGGTGTAGACCAGCCCACCGGCCACCACCCAAATGAAGCCCGACCAAGATAACGCCTCGATCAATGGCACCACACCAACAACCGCCACCCAGCCCATACCAAGATAGAGGTATAGCGACAACATGCGTTTTTTACCCGCCAGCGTAAGCTCCTGCACGATGCCAAAAATCGCCAGTGCCCAGATGACGCCAAACAGCGACCAACCCCAGCCGCCTCCAAGGGTGACTAGGGTAAACGGCGTATAGGTACCGGCGATCAACAAGTAGATCGCCGCGTGGTCG
Organism: Burkholderiales bacterium; assembly: GCA_014378085.1. Next base: position 30,378 of record JACMOJ010000528.1, read on the forward strand.
AGCTTTCGAAAGATGTCTTTGGCACGTCCGCGCGTGGAGTGATAAAGCGTCGAACTGCCGTACAACAAAATCAGCGTTGCGCCATAAATGGCAAAGCTGACTACTTTCCAAGCATCTCCGGTTGACGCGCCAGCGACAATCAACGCCACCGCACCCGCCACCGCCAGCAGTGCGCCAGCCAAGTGGGTATAACCATTCAACCGCTCGCCGTGATACATCGCTCGCCTCTCCAAAATCACATTTGATTTAAGCATACATGAGCCATGTGATAGCGAGATGACCAGAGTGTCGAGGGGGCCGACTGGCGCGTTGGCAAGAAGCCATTTGATATGATTGGGGCATGGAAAAACCAAGACCACTTACCGCGCAATTGCCGCTTGATTCACGTCTGGATATCCGCCGCCGCGACCTGCTGAAGTTTTCCGGCACCGCGGCTGGACTCGGCTGGTTGCAGGGCTGCGCGACCGGCAACCTCGCCAACCCCACTTACCTGCGCCCCTTCTCGACACTGCCGTTTGCCCGTCCCATCGTCCGAGCCGATGAAGTGATCCGCACCCGGGTTGGCCTGCGCCCTTATCGTGCGGCAGGTTTTGTGGTGCGCGGTGAAAAAGTTGGCGAGACCCTTGTGATTCACAACTACGGGCACGGCGGCGGCGGCATCACGATCTCGTGGGGTTCTTCCACACTCGCGGTGCGCGAAGTGCCAGATATCTCGGACAAACGCGCGGTGGTATTGGGCTGTGGTGTCATCGGGCTCACGACCGCACGACTTTTGCAGCAACGTGGCTGGCAGGTCGCGATTCTGGCGAAAGAATTACCTCCCCACACCACCTCTGACGTGGCTGGTGGGCAGTGGGCACCCACCAGCATTTCTCGCGCGGCGCTGGAAACCCCAGCCTTCAGCCAGCAATTTGACGAGGCATTGCGCATTTCATTCCGGACTTTTGAGAGCCAGCTTGGCGCGTTATACGGTGTAGGCTGGAAAGAAAATTATTTCCTCACGGATGCAGTCAACGAACGTACGCGCCCGGCGTATCTTGATCGGTGGCCGACGCTATTTCCCGACCAAGCGATGTTGACGCCGGAAGAACATCCGTTCCCGGCAAAACATGTGCTGCGGTTTCGGACTATGTTGATCGAGCCCGCCATTTTTTTGCCGCAACTCATGCGCGAAGTGTTGGCGGCGGGCGGACAAATCCACGAACGGGAAGTTGCCACACGAGAGGAACTTGCAACACTCGATGTGCCCGTTGTTTTTAATTGCACCGGCCTCGGTGCAAAGGCGCTATTTGATGACGCGGAGCTCACACCGATCCGCGGTCAGTTGGTGTTTGTACCGCATGACTCGCGGATCGACTACATCACGCACGGCGGTGTGGGCGGTGGTGATGGCTTGCTCTATATGTTCCCGCGCAGCGACGGCATTTTGCTCGGCGGCACGTACGAACGCGGCGCAACCCATCTGACGCTAGACGCCGAAACTTCAGCGCGCATCCTCAGCGAACACACCCGCATGGCCGCTGCGATGCGGGTTTAAAAACATGCCAAAAGTCGACTGTTGACGGGTACTTTCAGGTATTTACGCGGTATCAACATCAAATGCCAACCGGCGGAGGGCGATCAAATGCTACTTCAAATGGTGTCCGATAGTCCAAGGCGGCGCGCGGTGTGTGGTTGTGTTTATTCTCAATTCGCCTGATCCTAGCGGGGCTGACCTTATC
>JACMOJ010000529.1 GCA_014378085.1 Burkholderiales bacterium
AGTGGAGGGACCGGAGAACAAGGCAATTTACTCCGGCAAGGAGCTCGACTCGGTATATCTGGGCGACCGCGCCCAGCCCAACCTCGCCGCGGTCGCCACGGCGGCGAAAGCGGCCGCATCCGGCACACTGACGCAACAGGAACAGGTAGACGCCGGCAAGGTGTTATTTACGGGAACATGTTCGGTATGCCATCAGGCAAACGGCGAAGGTTTGGCGGGCGTATTTCCGCCACTCGCCAAATCGGATTACATCGCCAAGGATGTGAAACGCATTATCTCTACCGTCCTGCACGGATTGTGCGGCAAGGTCACCGTCAACGGCAAGGAATACAACTCGGTGATGCCGCCGATGAATCAGTTGAACGATGACGAGGTCGCCAATATCCTCACCTATGTGCTCAACAGTTGGAGCAATCCGGGCGGGCGCATAACAGCGGATGAAGTGAAGAAGGTGCGCGCACAGCCAGTGACGGCACAAAAAGCGGAACATTGATGTTCAGTGGCGGGAATGCGCGTCGAGCCAACTGCATCCTGGTGGCTCTTGGCGCATTGCTGGCCGCTGTCGGCCCGGCCCGCGCCGCTGCCGAATATGTCGTCATTCCATCCGGCAAGATTGCCAGCGTGCTTGCCAATGATGCTGATACCGGGCCTGCATCGATCCCGACATTTGCTCTGCGCGCAACGCCGGTCACCAATGGCGAGTATCTGGCGTTCGTAAAAACAAATCGCGTGTGGCAACGCGGGCGCGCACCCGCATCGTTTGCGGACGGCACCTATTTGCACGGCTGGCGAGGCGCCGTTCAACTTGGGGCCGGCATGAGCGTGGACCAACCGGTCACCAATGTCAGCTGGTTCGCGGCGGAGGCTTTTTGCGAGAATGAAGGCGGACGTTTGCCGACGTGGATTGAATGGGAATATGTCGCCGCCGCAGACGAGAAGGTGTCTGACGCGCGCAGCAATCCGGCGTGGCGCGCGCGTATTCTTTCCTGGTATTCGCAGTCGTCGAGTGCGCCGACCCCGACGGTTGGGGGAACGGCAAATATTTTTGGCGTGCGTGATATGCACGGCCTCGCATGGGAATGGGTGGACGACTTCAACGCCTTGCTGGTCAGTGCGGACAGCCGCAATCAGGGCGATCCGGACAAGCTGCAATTCTGCGGTGCAGGTGCCATCAGCCTCAAAGACCGCGACAACTACGCGGTGCTGATGCGCATCGCGCTGCTTTCTTCACTCAGCGCAACCTCGACGACCAACAATCTGGGATTCCGCTGTGCGCGACCATTGCCAGAGGAGAAAAAATGACGCATATGTTTAGGCATCACTGCGCATTCGTGCGCTGGCTGTTGGCCACCGCCGCATTGGTGTTGACGCTGCCCGTCTTGAGTGCACCTCAAAAGGTAACGCCGTTGCCCGCAAATTCTATTTATCAACTATCGGTGCCATTCACCGATCAGCTGGGGCGAACCTCGAAGCTCGAAGACTGGCGCGGCAAACCGGTCATGATCAGCATGTTCTACAGCTCCTGCCAGTTTGTGTGCCCGCGTATCGTGGAAGCACTGAAGCGAACCGAGGAGGGTCTCGCGATTAAAGTACCCGTGTTGATGGTGAGCTTCGACCCGGTTCGTGACGATACTGCAGCGCTCAAGGCGATGGCCGATGAACGCCATATTGATGCAAAGCGCTGGACCCTCGCGCGAACCGATGCGCGTAATGTGCGGAAGCTCGCGGCAATGCTCGGCATCCAGTACCGCGAATTGCCCAGCGGAGAATTCAATCACAGCAGTGTGATCATCCTGCTCGATGCGGAAGGTCGCGTTGTCGGCAAAACCGCCACACTCGGTGAGGCCGATCCGGCGTTTGTAAAGCTGGTGAAAAATTTGAAATAGCGACTGTGAGCAACGCGCTCGCCGCACAATGCGAGCGCATGGAACGCCATTTGGCGGGGGTTTCACGCATTTTATAACCAGAGATGCGCGCCAGTCCTTGTGTTTACCATTCCATTGAAGGTCGGGAAGTGGATCGGTGGTGACAGGCTGCAACGGTTACTTTTTTCCCGCAGCTGCATGTTCTCGATCAAGCGCTACACCGCCATCCTCTGCAACCGTGCTCACCACGGTGTGACCACCAAACCCCTTGCGCATCATCGCCTGCAACTTGGCTGCGTAATCGCCATGCCCCTGGCTGGCAAAACGCGTCATTAACGACAGCGATATCACGGGTGCAGGAATACCCAGTTCAATTGCCTCTATCGCCGTCCAGCGACCTTCACCGGAATCAGGGACACTAGGCGCAACCCCGCTGAGTGCTGGATCGCCTTTAAGAAATTCCGCAGTGAGATCGAGCAGGCGCGATTGCACCACGCTCCCGTGCCGCCAGTTTTCCGCAATCGCGCCGATGTCGAGATCGAATTCGCGCTTGGCCGTGAGCAACGAAAAACCTTCCGCGTATGCCGCCATCATTCCGTACTCGATGCCGTTGTGCACCATTTTCACGAAATGCCCGGCGCCGGCAGGGCCGCAGTGCAGCCATTGGCCTGGATGCGGGCTCAACGCGTCTAACACGCGCTCAATTCGCTTGATAGCCGCCGCCTCGCCGCCCGCCATGATGCAGTAGCCGTCCTTCAGTCCATGAATGCCACCGGACACACCCGCATCGATGAACTGCACACCGGCGGCGCGAAATTTCCCGGCATGTTCGACCGAGGTTTTATAAAAACTATTGGCCCCGTTCACCAACAGATCGCCGGGCGTGAGTTTAAAGAGCAACTCGTCCACGACGTGTGCGGTTGGCTCTCCCGCCGGCAGCATCAGCCAAAGTACCCGTGGCGTGTGGAACGCGTTGAGCAGGGCATCGAGTGAATATGCGCCATCAAACCCCGGCTCATTTTGCAGCGCATCGACCGACTTGCCGTTCGCATCAAAGCCGACCACATGAATATTGGCACGACACAGCTTTAACGCCATGTTGGCCCCCATTTTCCCCAAGCCAACGAGGCCGATTTGCATGTCAGATGACTCTCTTTCTAATTGCTGAAACACCAACTTCGGCCAGAATGACGACCGCAAAAATTGTCAACAAAACAACTGCCACCTGATCCCAGCGGAACAAGTTCATCGCAGAGTCCATCGCCATGCCGATCCCGCCCGCGCCGACCAGCCCGAGCACGGCCGACTCGCGCACGTTGATGTCCCAGCGGAACAGTGCGATTGACCAGAACGCCGGCTTCACCTGCGGCCAGTAGCCCTTGATGAAGATGCTACTCTTCGGCGCGCCGACCGCGGTGAGCGCCTCGATGGGGCCGCGCTGTGCTTCCTCAAGTGCTTCGCCAAACA
>JACMOJ010000530.1 GCA_014378085.1 Burkholderiales bacterium
ATCAGGACACGCGCGAAATGCTAAGCGAACACCCGGCGATCAGCCAGGTGCACTGCATCGACCGCGAATGGAAGCGGCAAGGGATATTTCGGCAGGGTAGGGCAGAATTGAAATTGTTACGCACGTTGCGGGCGCGACATTACGACCTGTTGATACACCTCACAGAGCATCCACGTGGTGCTTGGCTGACTCGCTTGCTGGGGCCGCGCTACTCGGTCGCACAGCGCGCACAGGGCATTAATGAGGGACGAGATTCCTATCTGTGGAAAACCAGTTTCACCCACACTTTTCCATCGCCGCGCGCGACCTTTCGCCACACGGTGGAAACTAACCTGGATGCGCTGCGCAGGTTAGGCATTTATCCGGCCGAGCTGGAGAAAAGACTGGTTCTCGTTCCGGGTGATGCCGCAGAAAAGAAAGTGCAGGCGCTGATGGATTTGCATGGCATCGAACACAAGCGCTTCATTCACATACATCCCACGTCGCGCTGGTTCTTCAAAACATGGCCGTCAAAAAATTTCGCTGAGCTTATTCTTGAACTAGGCCGGAGTGGGCAACGTGTCGTGTTGACGGCGGCTCCCGCGCCGGATGAGCGCAACATGATCGCCGAGATCAAGGGTTTGCTCAAAGCGCCGGTGGTGGATTTGACTGGAGCGCTATCGCTGAAAGAACTCGCCGCACTTACCGCACACGCCCGTGCTTTTGTCGGCGTCGATTCCGCGCCCATGCATATGGCCGCGGCCATGCAGACGCCGACGGTAGCCCTGTTCGGACCGTCGGGCGAGGCGCATTGGGGACCGTGGGGGGTGGTGCATCGCATTGTGGCGTCGACCGAAGCGCGCCATAGTTGCAGGCCTTGCGGAAACGATGGCTGTGGCGGCTCGAAGGTGAGCGAGTGTTTGACACAGTTGCCCGTTGCCAGGGTGACTGCGGCGTTGAATGAATTGCTGGCGATGTCTTGAGGACTGTGGCGGTGGCGAGTTCGAGGTTACTTTCCGACGTACTCAATTCCGATAGCTGGCATCCCCGGCAAAGTTGACGGATCGCCACGCAGTGCGGCACGCACCGCCTTCAATACCATCGCAACACTGATTTCAGCCATCGGGATATCGCTCGTCGCATCCGGCCCTGATCGCGGATGGTCAATCACATAAAGCGCAGGCGCTTCTAGCGGTTTGTAGATCCCGCTGGGTAGCGAAGGGTGATAGAGCACTACCATCGGTTTTCTGAGTGCGCTGAAAAGATGTGTCGGCCCGGTATCAACGCCGATGTATAAATTCGTGCACGCCATCATCGCCACCGTTTCGCGCAAACTAAATTGACCGGCGTAACTCTTTGCTTTGCCCGGTAGTGCAGTTGTGAGCGTCTCGATACGCGCCTGGTCGCTCGCAGCGCCATAAAAAACGAATCTTGCATCATCGTTTTCCGCGGCTATTTGCTTCGCCAGTGCGATAAAATTTTTTATCGGCCAATCGCGGTAGCTTTTGGTGGCGAAGCTGGCGACCTGCATGCCGATAAATGGGCCGCTTGCACTGGGAAAATCCGCCTGCAGCTGTCGCCGTGCCGATCGAATCTCGGTGTCAGATACGCAATAATCCAGCTGAAAACTGTCGGCTGGTATGCCCACCGCCTTCGGTAACGACAAAGCCCACGCGACTGCATGGACTTTGTTGTCCGCGATTCGATCCACAGCAGCGAAAAGTTTTGTGTTCAAACGCGCATCTTGCTGACGATGCGCGACTACATGCCGCGCTTTGCGCAGCGCATAACGCACCAACGCTTCGTCGTTGCGCCACACGAATGCCCAATCGTATTCCGCGCCCACGAACACGTCGCGCCAGCCACGCAGCAATGCCGCGCGCTTGTCGATGCCGCCGGTGCGCTGGATGTACGGGATATTTTCCAGAATCTCAACGCGCTTGGGATGCCCCAGCACGGTCAATGCGGCATTCGGGAAAAACTTGGCGATGGCGCGAATCGCAGGGGTAGTGAGTATGGTGTCGCCAATGCGCGTGACATTGATGATCAATACGCGCTTGGCTTCCTGTGCCTGCTGCGCACTAATTAGTGGAGTCGACGCCACGCTCATTGCCGCGCATGCTGGCGAAACACAGCTTCCATTTTGTCGAGCATCACGTCGACACCGAATTGTTCGCGAGCAAAGATGTGCCCGGCTTCACCCATCTGCGCGCGAGCAGTTTCATCGCTCATCAGTGCCGCAAGGCCATCTGCCAGCGACTGTGGATTGCGTGTGGCCACCATGATGCCGGTTTGGCCATCTTGGACCGCTTCGCTGATGGCACCGACAGACGTGCACACCACGGGAAGCCCGCAGGCCATCGCCTGCATGATGCCTTGTGGCACGCCTTCATTGCCGTAAGAGGGCAGCGTGAAGATATTAAACGCCGATAGCCACTCAGGCACATTGTCTTGATTACCAACGAGTTTCACGACGCCTTCAAGCTGCCGCACCGTCGTTTTCTGTACCAGCCGTTCACGCTCGGGGCCGTCACCGACGATGACCACCCGCCAATCAGAAAATGTCTTGAACTGCGTGCGTAAAAGCACTAGCGCATCGAGTAAATCTTCGTGGCCCTTCCAGTCGCGCAGCGTGGCGAGGATGCCGATGGTCGGGCGATTTTCCAGGCCGAGTTTGGTGCGCATCGCCAGCTTGTCCAGGGGCCGGTAATAGTCG
>JACMOJ010000531.1 GCA_014378085.1 Burkholderiales bacterium
CAACTACAGTTTGATCAGAACAATCATCAGAAAACCTCGTCGTCGTAATCTTCAATGAAGCCCCCATCGTTTGGGACAACTAAAGTGTCGTCACCATGTCCTGGATGTCCTAGATGTCCTGCTCGTCCTGATCGGGTTCTCAAATCAGCCTCAACTACAGTTTGATCAGGATGCTCCGGACTTTGTTGCGGTGACGCGATCTCCCAAAAAATTACGCCGCCATGCTTTGTTGCCGCCTCGCACTTGAAGCCGAGCTGTCGAAGTGCTGGGGAGACTCGTCGGAGTACGTCACCAAGGGCGCGTGGACTTTTTGGCCATGCATCGCCACGTCTTTGAAAAGGCTCGATCAAGATAAGCAGTTGCGATAAAGTGCCCCGCCACCATCCGGGCTGGCGCTCAAAATGCGACATGAGCGCTGCGCCGACTGCGCAAGCGTCGACGGTTCGGTGGATGCCCTGCTTCCGCTTCTCATCATAAAGACGTACAAAAGCGCCGTCCTGTTCGCCTTGCGCCTTCATCAAAGCTTCGCCGAGGTATGCGAAATCGGCCATTCGTGGTCGACGCTCCGGATCAATGTGGACCGTCGGTAAAGTTTTCAACACTTCGCTGAACAGGTCGAGCAGCGCTCCCAAAAGCTCGGGCCAAGCGCCTTCGAACCTTGCGTTGACATCGCCTGCCAGTAGACGCTTTAATACGATCGGTAAATCGATGTGTACGCACCGATCCACAAGATCCTGGGATGTGACGACCGCGTTGATTCCGTTCAGAATAATCGGTTTACAGAGCTCAATGACGGTCTCTTCCACGTTGGTGTAAAGCGTCCGCGTAGCAAACGCCCCGCCGGTGGCCAATACACAGAGCGCATCTTGATAGTCCGACGACAAATGAGAAAGGTTTTCCAGAGACACCATGTGGCTACTGTGTGCGGCAATCCACACGTCCTCAACCGACCTAGGGGCAGACCGCAGGTCAGCCTGGTTCGGATCTATCAAGCGTCGTAAAAACTTCTGCGTGGTACTTTTGATGCTGCCTTGTTCGCCCGTGAGTTCGAGCACTGGGAAAGGCGTGTCGGCGCGCATGCACTCCAAGAGCCAAACCAGGACGAGCACGCGGTCGTCAACCGGTATGTTCACCAATGACCACAACGCGTCCATCGTGCCACCACCCACTGGCATCGGAAGCGGTCTCATGGAACGGCTGCGAGTAAAAAGCGGGCACCCCTCGCCCTCGCGTAGCGACCACCCATGGGCGGTGATCAACACACACTGCCACTTTTCATTACACAAATCGAGCCAGTACCCGGAAGCGCTTTTGCCGATACGCGTAAAAACTTCAACCAGTTCGCCCTCGAAACGGCATTGACCTCGCAGCGTGGTGGGCGCCACTACAAGCGCCGAATCCGGTGGAGCGCGACCATTTTCTTTGGAATATCGATGCGTCAGGAATTCACCGAAACCTTGGCTTGATAACGAGTGCACCTGCCGCGCGCCGCCGAATTCAAACACTGCGTAGGCTTCGTGACGAGCGTCATGCACCAGACGGCATTCGCGTCGCGCCAGCACGATAAGCTGGTCCGCCGCGCTTCGATCAAGGTCGTGCCCCCCGCCGTCGCCCGAATGCAGGCGTTTGTCGAGCTCCGTGACACTTACGCAACATTTTTTTAGACGTTCACGGACGCGCATCCAATTCGCTACGTTTTGTATCTTCAGGACGCGAAACGCCGCGAGCGCCTCTGGCTCAAATGGCGCGCCAGCGTCACCCGATTGCGCTTTCCAAACGAAAGCGTCGGCGTCGGCACGAACTTTGTCAGCGTGGGCGTCCACTGCGGCCCGCGGCGCTGAGGACCCGACACTTTTCACTGGGTGCACCTGATTATCAAAATCGGTCATACCGCGGTCACACCACTTTCGCGATGGCTCGTGCCCGAAGCGTGAGTTTTTCTGGTGCCTTTACCGCTATAGCCCGCGATAATGGTCTACGTTCCGGGGCTGCAGCACCATCTGCAGCTGGAGCACCCGCCAGCTTCGCCAGCAATTGTTGCGCGGCGTCGCGTTCACTAATTAGCCGGTCAATATAGTCGTCGATTTCGCTCCCGACCCACGCTGCAGCCCGCCCTCCATTTATCTTGACCTGCCGTGGTGCGATGCCCTTTTTGACCGCGGCGTACCACGCTGCTCGGGATTGTCCCGTCTTCTTAAGAACTGACGATAGTCGCAATAGTTGCTTTTCCATGATTCATCCATTGGTATCTGCGCGCGTCCGTCACGCGCTTTCTAAATGAAATTCTGGAGGGGTTTCGGGGCAACTGCTCTTGCGAAAATCACTTGAAAGAACGCCGCATTCCGAAGATAAAAAAATACAGCGCGATTACTTGCATTGACGGACTGGAATAAAGCGATGATTACTGAAAGCCCTTCGGACATTTCCGCGGAAGGCGTGTTTAGTGTCATTTAGTTGGGTTGCCGCGTAAAAAATGGTGTGGAGATTTAACGACATGCAACCGCTCAGCCGCCAAACCCAGATTACTCACAGCTACGAAAAGCGAGGTCAAGCTGGCGTGAATGCACCGGCACAGCTGACGCTTTTCAGCATCCATCCACAATTCGATCATTGCTTAACGGAAACAGCGGATATTCAGGGCCGGATCCGCCGTTCGTGTCATGCCACCGTCAAAGTAAACGTTGGACGGTGGTAGGCAAAATCTTTTGCTCACCAAAAGATATGCTTTGTCGCGATTCCGACGAATTCCGGCGCACCGTCAGGAAAATGAAAGCTCTCGCCGCCGGCTACCGGCCTACGGTATGGCATACCGTATTTTTCGGGATAAATCCCATAGCAGGCGTTTGTCCAACCGAAAACGGAAAAAAACGCGTTTTGACACCGTATGAGAACAACTGTGGACGCAGACCAAAAATTGATCGTGTAGACGGCGACGCGCGCTCGCTCACCGCTGACCGCCGGGCCGTCATCTCCGAAGGCTCGTACGATCCGCTGAACTACGCTGTGCACCTATCCCGAAAAATGAGGTATAGATACCGTATTTTTCGGGATAAATTTGCAACAAGGCATTTAAAAAGACTAGAACCGGCTGATCGTCGCGTTTTTCAGATGTTGAAGCGGAAAACTGGGGAACGTTTGATCGCTGCGAAGCTTCTCCTACGGCGTGCGCACGGAATGACGCCGCGTGATTGTTGAAGATAGACGCGGCGGCTTCAGTTATGCTTAATTTTCAGAAATCCGGACAATAAAACGGTGCAACCGACAAGCCACTTTCCCCGACCGCTCGAAGCCAACGGCTATGTGCAGAGTTTGCTGGGTTTGACCCCGCCGGATTTCTGGAGCTACGGGTTTTTGTATTTGGCAGCCCCGCCCGGCACCGGAAAATCTGACTTCCTTGCTTACGACCTAGTGCCTGCGCTGATGGCCCACGGAGCGCTCCCAGTGTGCGTGACAACCGCTTTCGATCAGCCCTTCACCCCGGGCGAGCTGATCGCGGATGCCATCGAGCGCGCGATTGCAATCTGCGAAAAAAGGCCCGCCCCTGATTCACCAACACTCGGACTGGCTAGCGTAGACACCGCTCGCAGGCGAAAGGTACACTGGTCAACGCTCAGAACAAGAGGCGAATTGAATTTCGCTTCCGCCTTGCGAAGGTTGCACCAAATCGCCAACAAGCCCATCGTGCTGGTGATAGATAACGCACATCATGCGCGTGCCGGCGCCCCCGGGCGCATGGCAATAGCCGCCATTAAAGCGGCGAGGTTTGAGCTTCATCGTGACGACCATATAACTGTATTCCTATTGATGATCGGTTCCGATAAAGAGCGTTTGCGACGAATTGAGGAAGCGCTCCACGGCAGGATTTGGGCCACACTTCTCTCACAGCTCCCGCCGCTGCAGGACACGTTTGTGCGAAAGATTGCTGTCGACATCTCCATCACACATCCATCGGATACGCCACTCGACGTAGCTCGTCTAATTGACGCGTTCAAACTCTTTGATAGTCAGCCTAGCCTGTTCGTCGACGCGATTTCACGCGCGTCGAGTCGACTTTCCGACTTGCATGCTGTGGGAATTGAAGCCTGTATCCTCCAGGCAAGCAAGCAGTACCAAACAGATCAAGACAGTCTGAAGGACGCGTGCTTCGGGTCTTTAACGCCACTTAGTCGGGCGATTTTGACGCAAATATTTGAATCCGTAAACCGGTTTGAACCATTTCAGCCGCGGACGCTTGTTTTGTATTGCAACCGGCTTGGCGCGAAGGTCACGGCTGCACATGTGCAGTCTGCCATGACGGGACTTTGCCGGCGCACTCCCGCCCTGATATGGTCATGGAAAAAAGGCGGATACGCGATTGCTGACGACGCCTGGCGCCGCTGGTACGAGAGGCGTGTTTCCGAAAAGAACTGGCCACCACCGGAAACAACGACACGAGCACTTTGTATAAAAAATACGGACACCTGATAGGTGCTTAAAGCCAGTATGGCACGGGGCCAAGAACGCGCCCAGCGGATCAAGATAGCCCGTGCTGAACCCATGGGCCGTTTCCAAAAAATTGGGGCATTCGTGGGCAGGGCAATGGCAATTTAGCGAGCTCTTAGCCTTTGACAATTTTCTGCGTTGGCACGTCGATGTGATGAACGACGATGCCGCAGCCAGCAAACTCCCCAACGAGTCGCCGCCAGTGGTGGCTGTATGCCACACCGAACTTGTGCCAATCCGCAATGCCCGGTATGGCATACCGTCGAAGTGGGCTTTTAGAGGTGGCCCCACTTGTTAAGACAGTAAGTGGGCGTTGCTAAGGTGGATTCACTTAAGGGTTGATGGGGCAGTTCGAGTTATCCATGGGGGCGTGCGACGAGCTACCCCTACAAGCCCGTCGTCGCGCGCCCCTGTGGGTAACTCGTTGGCGGCGTGATTTTGAATTTCGCTCATCGTACTTACGCCGCCAGTTTAACGATGCTCGGTGCGCTCGTATCG
>JACMOJ010000532.1 GCA_014378085.1 Burkholderiales bacterium
AGCGCCTAATTTTCAAATGTGTGGTTGCCGAAGTGCGTAGCGCGTCTAGCGAAGAGATCGCGCACGGCCACCCCCACGGCGCACACGGCGCTCATCATTAGCGGAAATCTAGTCAGGGGAAGGCACAAAGCCGCCCGACGAAATCTGGAACGGTTGCTGACGGTTGTTGGTGTCCACCCCAATGCGTACCCAGTTAACACGCGGTGAGCCGTAACCTTCCACGCGCGTCACGTTCTCAATGGCACGCTTGTTGAGCGGGCTGCGGTATGGACGGTCAACGCGAAATTCGTGTGTGTCGCCATGCGCAAACAGCGTCGGCTTGCCAAACTTCTCGACTTCTCGCTCGAAGGCCTGCAGGAATGGCACATAGGCCGATTTCGCGACCGCAGCGGGCGACTCTTCAAAGCCTGGATTTGCCTGAAGAAAAATTGCCAAGCCCAAAATGTCGGCGCTGCTCGCCCGCTCAATCGCAAACTTGAGCCAAGCGATATTGGCTTTCGTGCGTTCTGTTTGCTCGGCGTCGTTGTCTCGGTCGAAGCCCACGTTATCGTTACTGCCTTGAATATTCAAGGTCGCAAACACAACGCCACTTTGCACCCATAAGACGTTCTCTTGGTAGCGCGAAAGCACGAGATCGTTTGCAAAAATCTGTGACTGCGGCGTCAGTTTGATGGTTGACTGACCGAGCGATTCTGGCTTGGAAAAGAAAATCTCGCGTAATTTGTTAAGGCGCTCAAGCGGATTCATGACGCCATTGGTCGGACGACGGCAATCTACCCAGTCGTTGTCGCCCGGTGTGAATATCAGCGGATGTTTGGATTGGTTGAGCTCTTGAAAGCGGCGCTGAAACAGCACGTCTGTGCACGGCGCATTCGAGCCAGCCTTGAAGTCGCCAACGTGAACCACAAATGCCAATGGCTCTCGGTCCATTGCTGCCAAGAGACGAGGAAACTGGCGCTCTTCCCATTCGTTGTATTGCTGATCACCGATCAAGCCAAATTGAAAGGTGTTGGGTCCAGTGGCGATCGGGGCTTGGGTGGCGCACCCGCCGAGTGGGAGAATAAATGCGAGAACAAACGCGGCTACAAACAATTTATGCAATTTCGTCTCCAAGAGAAGATTTCAGCTTATAAATGAGTGCGAGCGCATCGCGTGGGCTCAGCTCATCGGGTTTGGCATCCCGTAGTTGGTCAAACACGGGGTGGTCAAACACAGGGTGGTCCAGCGTAGCAGCGCTTTCTGGCGTTGCAGTCATGCCGGGCGCAAACAGATCGCGTTGCGCGCCGTGAGGCTGCGAGGCGTTTTCGAGTGCAGCCAATTGTTTGCGTGCAACTCTGACGACCGCGCGGGGCACGCCTGCTAGCTGTGCCACTTGCAACCCATAACTTTGATTGGCTGGGCCGGCTTCCAGCTTGTGCAAGAACACGATTTTATCGCGCGACTCAACGGCATCAAGATGCACATTGGCGAGGTTGGGTAGTTCGGCATTCAAACGGGTCAGCTCAAAATAGTGTGTCGCAAACAGCGTGTAGGAACGCGACGTCTCGGCGAGATAACGCGCGATGGCATAGGCCAGCGATAGGCCATCAAAGGTCGACGTGCCCCGACCGATTTCATCGATCAACACCAGACTGTGGCGCGTTGCGGTGTTCAGGATTGCAGCGGCCTCGGTCATCTCGACCATGAACGTTGAGCGTCCGCCGGCTAGGTCATCGGAGGCACCAATGCGCGTCATGATCGCATCGATGCTGCCGATTTCCGCGCGGGCTGCTGGCACAAATAAGCCGGTATGCGCCAGAAGCGTAATTTGGGCAACCTGACGCATGTAGGTCGATTTACCGCCCATGTTGGGGCCGGTAATGAGCAGCAGTTGCCGCGATCGCGACAAATCACAATCATTCGGAATAAAGTTCTCAACTTGGCTCTCTACCACCAAGTGGCGACCGCCTTCGATATTAAGTCTGTCATCCGCGACAAACATTGGTTGGCTCAATTTCAGCGCGGTGGTATTACGCGCATTTGCGCAGTACACATCAAGCTCCGCCGTCGCTTGTGCGAGCGCATGTAGAGGCTTTACGTATGGGGCGAGTAAATCTAGTACCTGCTCGTATAAAAATTTCTCGCGCGCGAGTGCGCGTTCACTAGCCGACAGCGCTTTATCCTCGAACACTTTAAGTTCAGGGGTAATGAATCGCTCGGCGTTTTTCAGCGTTTGCCTGCGCCGATAGTTGTCGGGAACCTTGTCGAGCTGGCCCTGTGAAACTTCGATAAAAAATCCGTGCACCCGGTTGTACTCCACACGCAGGTTTGCGATGCCGGTCCGTGCGCGCTCCTCAGCTTCAAGTTGTAGTAGGAACCCCGAGGCGTTGGATTGCATGCCGCGCAGTTCGTCAAGCGCCGCATCGTAGCCATCACGAATTACGCCGCCGTCGCGAACCATGTTCGATGGTTGGTCCGCAATCGACACAGAAAGACAAGTAAGGACGGCTGACTCCAGACAAAATGCCTTGGAGAGGTCCGCCAATACTGGTGTTTCAATATTTGCCAAAGTGCTGTGCAGCGCGGGCAACGTTGCTAATGCGGCGCGTAGCGCGGCGAGGTCGCGTGGTCGTGCGGTGCGTAGCGCGACGCGAGTGGTGATGCGCTCGATATCAGCCCACTCGCCGATGATGCGCTGAATGGCGTCTGCAATCGGCGCCACTCCGAGTGACGCAACGTGGCGGGCCGCGATCACATTGCGGTCCCGTAGTGGGCTGTGTAGCCATTCACGAAGTCGCCTGGTCCCCATCGCCGTCGCGGTTGAATTCAGTACCGAGAAAAGTGTTGGTGCAGGCTCGCCACGAATGGTTTCGGTGATCTCTAAATTTCGCCGGGTTGCTGCGTCCATCCGGACATACGCGTCTTCGCGTTCAACGCGCAACCCTGACAGATGCGGCAGCGCTGAGCGTTGCGTTTGTTGAACATAGCCGAGCAACGCACCGGCTGCCGACAGTGCAATTTCCATCCCTTCGACGCCAAACCCCGCGAGGTCTTTCGTGCCGAACTGCGCTGTTAGCAGCTTGATTGCCGTGCTGAGATCAAACTGCCAATCCGCCATCCGCCGGATGGCGATGCGGCTTTGTCCCCCAGCTGCAGTAACGCGACTGACAAGGTCGCTCGCGAACCGCTCAAGCGTATCGGCAACGATGAGTTCCGCCGGTTGCAGCCGTTCAAGTTCCGCTGCTGCGGTGGCACGGCTCGCATTGCGCAGACAAAACTGACCGCTCGCAAGCGAAAGGGAGGCGATACCGACCACCCCTTCGTGGGCGAATAGCGCGGCGACCAATACTTCTCGCTCCGCCGGCATAAGCGCGCTGTCAGTTAAGGTGCCGGGCGTGACGATACGAGTGACGGCGCGTGCGACCGGTCCTTTGCCGGTGACTTCACCAACTTGCTCACAAATTACCGCAGACTCGCCCAGCTTGACGAGTTTCGCGAGGTATTGCTCCACCGCATGAAACGGCACCCCCGCCATCTTGATTGGCTGGCCATTCGATTGGCCGCGCGTGGTGAGCGTAATGTCGAGGAGCTTTGCGGCTTTCACCGCATCGTCAAAGAACAGCTCGTAGAAATCTCCCATCCGATACAGCATCAGCGTATCTGGATAGTCGCGCTTGATGCCGAGATACTGCTGCATCATCGGCGTGTGCTGCTCAAATCCGCTGGTGGCGGCAGGTTGGTGCGTTAATTTAGTCACGTCGTAAACATCGAGCGTCATCGGTTGAGCTAGGTGGAGCCGAACTACGATTGGGCGGCGGCAAGATTAATCAAATCAGTAGCGGCAAGTCTAACAAGTCCGCCGCAATCAGCGACAAAGCAGTTAATTTCCAGCGCGGTGTTAGCGTTTGATAGGCCAAGAAATCGTTTGTTTTTACCTAGTTCGGCGTAACATTGTGCCTAGTCTCTTAAACCGCAAAACATGACCACACCGAACAAGCAGCAAGTATCACAACAACGGCTCGCCGCGGCCGTTGAGAAAATGCCGGCGTTTCCCAAAGCTGTGCAGCAGGTGCTGGCGCTCTGCCGCGACATTAACTGTTCGCCGCGCCAGCTTGTGGTGGTCATTGAGCACGACCCGGTGTTGACAGTGAAGTTGTTGCGCATCGTCAATTCGGCGAGTTATGGATTGCCGAACAAGGTGGCCTCGGTCAACCAAGCTGTGCTTTACCTTGGACTGAATACGGTTAAGAATTTGGCGCTAACGTTTGCCATGATCGGCGTGTTGCCAGCAAAAAACGTGGCGGGTTTTGACGTTGGGGAATATTTGTTGCACTCGGTCGCGGTTGCGTCGCTCGCGAGGTATTTGGCGACACGACCTGAGTCGGGTGGCGTTGATGGTGATGACGCATATGTCGCTGGCCTGCTGCACGATTTCGGCAAGGTCGTCATGGCAACGCACCTGCCGGATGAGTACCGCGAGGCGTTGACGACTGCAGACGCAGAACAGCGGCCCTTGCATATTGTTGAGCGCCAACTGATCGGTGCCGATCATGCGGATGTGGGCGCGATGTTGGCGCAGCACTGGCAGTTTTCTAGCGATCTCGTTTCGTGTATTCGCACGCATCAGTCGACGCCGGATGCGGACGGACTCACGGCGTGTGTCGCGATGGCGAACCAGTTGGCACGACGTGCCGGGGTGGGCAATGCCCGCAATACCTTCCGCAAGGATGAAAAGCCTGTCACTGAACGTTGGGGAGCAGATTTTGCTTCCATTGACGCCGCGCTCGGGTCGCTGGATGGCATCTTGGCATCGGCGCGCGCATTTGCCGAGTCTGCGCGATGAAGGTACGTTTCTGGGGCGTCCGCGGTTCTATTCCCGTGCCGGGCGAGAGCACGCGTCGTTACGGCGGCAACACGACTTGCATCGAAATCCGTACCGATGCGGGTGAGCTGATTGTGCTCGATGCGGGGACCGGAATTTACCAGCTCGCACAGTCGCTGCTAAAAGAATTGCCCGTTAGTGCCAATTTGTTCATTACACACACACATTGGGACCACATCCAAGGTTTGCCGTTTTTTTTGCCGATCTTTATTCCTGGCTGTTCAGTGCAAATTCGCGGTGCCCACGACATGGTAGCGGGAACGGGTATTGATCGAGTGATGGATGTGCAGATGCAATACAGCTACTTTCCGGTTCGAGAGGCTGAACTCAAAGCGAGGATCAGCTACGAAGATGTGCAGCCCGGTACGGCAGTTACCATCGCAGATGCAACGGTGACGCCGGTATTGCTAAATCATCCGGTGGTCAACTTTGGTTACCGGGTTGAATGTAACGGCAAGTCGGTTTTCTTCACCGGCGATCACGAGCCCTATCACAACATCTATCAGCCGCATGACGACGGCTATGCGGCCTACCAGCAGATGGTCGAGACGCGGACCGCAGAGATCGCCGCGGCGATTGGCCCGGTCGATTTGCTAATTGCAGATTGTTCGTACACGGCGCACGAGTACCTATCCAAAATCGGCTGGGGCCACGGCAGTTACGACTCAAGTATTGCGATGGCGCGCGCAGCGGGAGCCAAACGACTCGCGTGCACACATCACGAACCGACGCGCAGCGACGAGGAACTCGAGCGGGTGTTTGCCGAAACCATGCAAAACATTGGCCCCGCGCATGGGTTGCAAGATATTTTTCTCACCCGGGAAGGATTGGAAATCACCCTTTAAGTTATCGTCAGTGAAGCTTGACCTTTGGTTCGGTCTGGCGGCGAATGATCCGCGCAGCGGTGTCGAGTGCCATGCGCCAGAAGCCGTGCAGCGCCCACAAGTGGAGTTTGTACAACGAGATGTAAAACATTTTTGCAATGAAACCTTCTACACGCAGGCTGCCGCGCGAGACAAAGCCCATCAACGTGCCGACCGATTGAGAGGCACCGAGCGACACGAGCGAGCCAAAGTCGCGATAGTGGAACGGCAGAGGCGCTTGCCCGGCGAGCCGCCGTTTGATGGTCTTAAACATATGGCTCGCTTGCTGGTGAGCCGATTGCGCACGCGGCGGCACGTTGCGGCCTTCCTGCCACGGGCAAGCGGCGCAGTCGCCGAGTGAAAAAATGTTCGCGTCCGCGGTGGTCTGTAGGGTCGGCAACACCACTAGCTGGTTGATGCGATTGGTTTCGAGGCCGTCTAATCGCGTTAATACCGCCGACGCGCGAACGCCCGCCGCCCAAACGACAAAATCAGCGGCCAACGGTTTACCAGATCGAAGATCGAGCCCGTCAGGGCGCACTGCCACTACCGGATCTCCGGTTAGCACTTCAACGTTCAGGGTATGCAGGATGTCCAGGGTTGCCGTGGCGAGATACTCGGGTAAGCCGGTGAGGATGCGCGGGCCAGCTTCGACGATGGTAAGGTGGATTTGTCTTTCCGGGTCAAATTGATTCAGACCATAGGCGGCTAGCAGCCGGATGGTGTTGTGTAACTCCGCAGAGAGCTCCACTCCGGTTGCACCCGCGCCGACGATGACAATCCGCAGCACCCTGCCGTCGTTGGCGAAATTGACTTTAAAGCAGGTGTTGACCAGACGACGATGAAACAAATGCGCGTCCCACGCATTGTCGAGCGTAAACGCGTGATCGGTGACACCCGGCGTGCCAAAGTCGTTCGACTGCGAGCCAATGGCGATTACCAGCGTATCGTATTTGAGGCGTCGCTCCGGAAGGATCTCTTCCCCAGCATCGTCGGTCACCGCGTCGACGAAGACCTCTTTTTGGCTGCGATCAAGCCCTCTCAGTGCGCCGAGCGAAAACGTGAAGTGGTGCCATCGCGCCTGCGCAAGATAATCAAGCTGATGCGAATGCATGTCCATGCTGCCCGCGGCAACTTCGTGCAGCAATGGTTTCCAGAGATGGGTGCGGCTGCGGTCAATCAGCGTTATCTGCGCGCGCCCTTTTTTCCCTATTGAGTCGCCCAGCTTGGTGGCGAGTTCTAGTCCACCTGCACCACCGCCAACGATAACAACCCGATGCATTTGGACCGGACTCCTGGGAAGGTAAATGGCGACTGCTTATTTTTTGAAATGGTTCTGCACGATGCCAAGCATTGGGGCAAACACCTTTGGTGTTCCACACACCAGGGTGCCGGAATTAAGCCAATCGCTTTCGCCTTTGAAGTCCGAAATCAAGCCGCCTGCTTCCTGAACAAGTAAGCCACCCGCCGCAACGTCCCAAGGGCTTAAGCCCTGCTCCCAAAAGCCGTCAAATCGGCCGCATGCCACGTAGGCCAAGTCAAGTGCCGCCGCGCCGGGGCGCCTGATGCCTGAAGATTTCTGCGTCATTTCCTTAAACGTGGCGATGTACTGGTCAAAATTGCCAAAGTCTTTGTACGGGAAGCCCGTGCCTAGCAATGCAGCCTTGATGTTGATGGTCTTGGAAACACGGATGCGTCGATCGTTAAGAAACGCACCAGCGCCTTTCGAGGCGGTGAAAAGATCATTGCGCACCGGATCAAAAATCACCCCGTGCTGAACCACGCCCTTCACGCTTAGCGCGATGGACACGCAATACTGGGGAAAACCATGCAAGAAATTAGTGGTACCGTCGAGCGGATCGATGATCCACATGTACTCAGAACTGTTGTCCTGTAAGCCCGACTCTTCGGCCAGGATGTTATGCTGTGGATAGGCGTCTTTGAGCACTTGGATTGCCGCTTGTTCTGCGGCGCGATCCACCTCGGACACATAATCGTTTTGCGCTTTTTGCTCGATAGTGAGTTTGTCGAGATCAAAAGAAGCGCGGTTGATAACGGCGCCGGCACGGCGCGCGGCTTTGATCGCGATATTGAGTACTGGATGCATGGCGAATTGTCTGTGTCCACAGTCACTGTGGTCACTAAAGAGCTAGAAGAACTAATATTTTACTATGACCGCAACGCCAACCGCATTAGGTGCCGCAGCCCTCACACGTATCCGGGTGATATTGGTTGAAACTTCGCATCCGGGAAACGTCGGCAGTGCGGCACGTGCGATGAAGACGATGGGGCTGTCCGACATGGTAATTGTCAACCCGCGATTACCCGCGCCGCAGCATGATGCACAGGCGATCGCGCTGGCATCCGGTGCCACCGATGTTTTGGCGGCGGCACGCATCGTTGCTACCCTTCAGGACGCGCTGCACGATGTCGTCTACGCGGTCGGGTTTACCGCACGAAAACGCGAGCTAACGCATCGTCATGTGGGGTTGCGAGAGGCGGCCGGGCTGGTGATGTCAGAGCTTGCTTGCCAGGCGCATGCGCCGGTGGCGCTGGTGTTCGGCAATGAAGCAATGTGTTTGTCCAACGACGACGTGGATCGGTGTCATTTGCTCGCCAGTGTGCCCGCCAACCCTGTCTATTCATCATTGAATTTAGCGCAGACGGTGCAGGTTGCCGCCTACGAAATGATGATGGCAAGTGGGTGTTTTCCAGTCGCGCCGGATATCACACGTGAAACGGCGACGTCGGGTGAGATCGAGGCCCTCATCAAACATTTGGAGCTCGCTGCCATTGAATCCGGTTTTCTCGACCCCAACTCTCCCAAACGGTTCATGACACGTATGCGTCGCCTCGCTACTCGATCAACGCTTGAGCCGGAAGAGGTCGCACTGTTGCGCGGGCTAATCGCTTCATTTCAGAAATCGTCATCCCGCAAAATTTCATCAACCTAAGCCACCAGAAATAAGTCGCCCAAATGTTTGCTCGCCTCAAGGAGGACATCGCTTCTATTTACGCCCGCGATCCCGCCGCACGGAATTGGTGGGAGGTGCTCACCTGTTATCCGGGGATGCACGCAATCTGGGTACACCGCTGGGTAGCAGGCCCGCTATGGCAGGTTGGCCTGAAGTGGTTGGCGCGGATGTGCTCACAAGTGATGCGTTTTGCGACAGGTGTGGAAATTCATCCCGGCGCGACCATTGGCCGCCGTGTGTTTATTGACCACGGCATGGGCATTGTGATTGGTGAAACCGCCGAGATCGGCGACGA
>JACMOJ010000533.1 GCA_014378085.1 Burkholderiales bacterium
GTACGCAAATCGCCAAGCGAAGATATCGCCGGTAACGTGCCTGAAATACTCGGTTCAGCGCCAACCATGCAGGAAGTCTTTCGCGCCATTGGCCGCCTTTCCCAATCGCATGCCACGGTGCTGATCACCGGCGAATCGGGCACGGGCAAGGAACTGGTTGCGCTCGCCCTGCATCGTCACAGCCCGCGCGCGGCCAAGTCTTTTATCGCCATCAATACCCCTGCTATTCCCAAAGACTTGCTCGAAAGTGAATTGTTCGGCCATGAACGCGGTGCCTTTACCGGTGCCGCGACGATGCGCCGCGGCCGATTCGAGCAGGCCGACGGCGGCACATTGTTTCTTGATGAGATCGGCGATATGCCACCGGAATTACAGACGCGTCTGCTGCGCGTGTTGTCGGATGGACAGTTTTATCGCGTTGGCGGACATACGCCGATCACAGCGAACGTGCGCGTGATTGCCGCGACGCACCAGGATCTGGATCAGCGCGTCAAGGAAGGGCTATTTCGCGAGGACTTGTACCATCGCCTCAACGTCATCCGCCTCAGGTTGCCATCGCTACGCGAACGGCGTGAAGACATTCCGCTGCTGCTGAAACACTTTCTGGCCAAAAGCGCGCGCGAATTGAACGTCGATGCAAAGCGGCTATCTGATTCCGCGCTCGCCTTCCTTTCGCAACAAGAGTTTCCTGGCAACGTGCGCCAGCTCGAAAATCTTTGCCACTGGATTACCGTGATGGCGCCTGCGCAAACGGTGGAAGTCGCTGATTTACCCGCCGACATGCGAGGCAGCACAAGCGAGAAGGCCGCAACACCGGTGGACAGCAACTGGCGACGGGCACTCGAGCGCGAGGTGACGGCATCGCTGGGGCGCGGGGAGAAGGAAATTTTTGGTGGCTTGAATCGTTCGTTTGAAGCGGCGCTGATCAGCAAGGCGCTGGAGCATACGGGCGGACGGCGGATCGAAGCGGCGACGTTGCTTGGTATTGGGCGCAATACGTTGACGCGCAAAATTCAGGAACTTGGGTTGGGTGCGGACACATGAACATAAGCACCGGCGGGGTCGTTAGGCCGTTTTGCTTCGCAAAAGCCTGTCAAATGGTGTTCTACACATTTTAATACAGCTCTCAGGCCGCTTAAGTCGTCTCCGTCTCCGCCTGCTGCGGCCGCCACTTGAGTAACTTGTTTTCTGCAAACGTGACCGCGAAGTCCAGCAATAGCGCAAACACCGTCAACACCAAAATACCTGCAAACACGGTGTTGATGTCGAACGAGCCTTCGGCCTGATGGATCAAGTACCCGACGCCCTTGGCGCTGCCCAGATATTCGCCGACGACTGCACCGACAAAAGCCATACCCACCGACGTGTGCAGACTGGAAAACACCCATGAGGTCGCTGAGGGCAAATATACGTAACGTAAAAGTTGCGACGCATTAGCCCCAAGCATGCGTGCATTATTCAACACCACCGGCGACACTTCTTTCACGCCCTGATAGACGTTGAAGAACACGATGAAGAACACCAACGTCACACCGAGTGCCACCTTCGACCAAATGCCCAGACCAAACCAGACCATGAAAATGGGCGCGAGAATCACGCGGGGCATTGCATTCATCGCCTTGATGTAGGGATCTAGAATTGCAGATGCCATCGGCGTTAAGCCTAACCACAGACCCACCGCTAAACCCAGCACCGTGCCGATCACAAACGCAAGCGTCGTTTCCTGCAACGTCACCCATAAGTGTGGATAGATTTCACCGCCGGTAAACCACACCCAGATGGCACTGAAAATCTTTACTGGTTCGCCGAAGAAAAACGCCGCGCGGTGTTCGTTGTCGAAAA
>JACMOJ010000534.1 GCA_014378085.1 Burkholderiales bacterium
CGGCCTTGTTGCCCGTAACGGTGTTAGGCTTAAGATCGCTGGGCATGATCGATGACGTTCTGCTCATGCTGGTATTGCCAGACTGATTTTTCTTTTTGCGGCGCATGAGTCCAAACAAGAGCAGACCACCAATCAGTGCTGCTGCTCCTCCGCCGAGCGCCAAGGCGTTATCTTCAACGAAAGTAGACTCCGGCGGTGGTGGGGCGGCTGCCTTCTTGGCCGGGACCGTCTTGGCGTCTGCCGGTTTTGCGGCAGCCACTACTGGGGCGGTTGCTGGGGCCGTCACGGCGTCCGCTGGCTTGGCGTCGACTTGGGGTGTCAGCTTGGTCGCATCCGGTTGCCCGACGACTGGCACGGCTGGCGGAGGCGTCACCTGCGCAACCTTCGGCTCGGTCGACGACTGCACCGGCACAGGGACGACAGGTTTGACATCGACCTTAGGCGCAGTCTTGTCATCAAACTTGGCGGCCACTTTGGTATCTGCGGGAGCGCCAAGACCTTTCACTTCGGCAAGTTTGCGCATGGTGGCGATTTGCTTTTCCAAATCGACAACCCGGGAATTTGCTTCTTTCAACGCATTCTCCCGGGCGATTTTTTCTTCCTTGAGCGCGTTTACCTGGTCCTGTACAGCGCCCGTTGAGCCTACGCCGCCCACTTTGCCCGGTGCACCTTCGGTCTTGGCGATCTTCAGCTGATCCTTAGGCGCCGCGGATGGTACCGGCAGATCTGGCTTGGCAACCGTAATTTTCCCCGTTGCTTCGTTCGCTGCGGCCGTCGGCTGCGAACTTGCTACAGAACCGGCAACTTGTTCGCGGTACGCGTTCCAGTTGCCAACCTGGACTTTGATTTCACTGCGAGCCTCACTCTCCGGTACATTTGCAACGTCACTGGCTGACGGCACTCGCAAAATCTGGCCGGTGCGCAGTCGGTTCATATTGTTGTCGATGAATGCTGCTTTGTTCTCGCGATAAAGTGCGACCAACATTTGTTCAAGCGAAACCGTGTCCGGTTTCATTTCTTTAGCAATTTTATTCAGC
Organism: Burkholderiales bacterium; assembly: GCA_014378085.1. Next base: position 1,038 of record JACMOJ010000534.1, read on the forward strand.
GTATCGCCACGTTTGACCGGACCATAAGTATCTCCAGCCGTCTCACCCCTTGCCGATGGAGAACCTGTGATTGGCGCGGGTGGCGCGACGTTGGTCACAGCCGCGCTTTGTACGGGAGCAACAGGTTTAACGGTTGCGGTGCTGGCTACAGGTGCGGCTATGCGCGCTTCGTTGAAGCCCAAAGGGTCGAGCAGGATAGGATATTCGCGCAATAAACGACCCGACGGCCAGTTCATTTCGACGAGAACGTCCAGGAACGGCTCGTTGATGGGCGCGCTGCTTGAAATCCGCAGGATCGGGGTGCCGTTGGCGCGTCGCTCTGTCGAAAATCGCAATTGGCGCAACAGCGGCGAGTATTCGATACGCGCGTCACTGTAAGCTTCCGAACTCGCTACACGTGCAATGATTGCGTCGAATTCACCGGGCTGAAGCGAGACAAGCTCAATTTCTGCCGATAACGGTTGACCCAACGAGGAATTGACAGAGAGTTTGCCTAAGCCCGCCGCGTTGACTACCAACGCCGCAAATGCCAAGAATGCTCCCCCCAATGTCACGACTAATTTTGTTTTCGGTGGACGGTTCATGCGTAAACCCCAACCCTTCGCTTTTTTGAGGACAAAGTAAAATAACATCAACGAGTTATTGTTTCAACTTTATTCGCTTTCTAGCATTAGAAGCGAAACTGGCGGATTTTTCAACCCGTGATCGAGTTTTCTAATCAGATTCTCTTAAATAAACAATTAACTCACTGATAAATAAACTATTTTTCAAGAATTATCCGAACCATACGACGCAGTGGCTCGGCAGCACCCCACAAAAGCTGGTCGCCTACAGTAAATGCCGAAAGATATTCCGGACCCATCGCCAACTTTCGCAAGCGCCCTACCGGAATGTGCATTTTGCCGGTAACGGCCAAAGGAGTCAGCTCGCGCATGCTTGTTTGGCGCTCGTTGGGAATTACCCGCACCCATGGATTGTCGGCCGCAATTATCTGCTCAATATCATTGAGCGGGATGTCGCGTTTAAGTTTGATCGTAAGTGCCTGGCTGTGACAGCGCATCGCGCCGACACGTATACACAAACTGTCAATCGGAATTGGCGCACTGCCAAAGCTGCGTCCGCGCGCCAGGATTTTATTGGTTTCTGCCATACCCTTCCATTCTTCGAGTGACACGCCAGGATTTCCAACTGCCGCCATATCTTTGTCGATCCAGGGAATCAAATTGCCCGCGAGCGGCACACCAAATTGTTGTGTTTCGTCTGCGGAAAGCGCATGTTGCTTAGCCAGAATTTTACGGTCAATGTCGAGAATCGCGGAATGTGGATCCGCCAATAGCGATTTCACTTCAGCGTGCAAAGTGCCGAACTGTGTGAGGAGTTCACGCATGTGCGCGGCACCTCCGCCCGACGCCGCCTGATAGGTCATGCAGGTCATGCACTCGATTAAATCCGCTTTGAACAGTCCGGCAAGTCCCATTAACATGCAGCTTACTGTGCAATTTCCGCCGATATAGTCTTTAACACCGTCGGACAATGCTTTCTCGATTGTGGGTTTGTTGACGGGATCCAGGATAATCACGGCGTCATCCTTCATGCGCAATGTTTTTGCAGCATCTATCCAAAAGCCTTTCCAGCCCGCCGCGCGTAATAGTGGATAAATCTCAGCGGTGTAATCACCCCCCTGGCAGGTGACCAGAATATCCATTGCGATCAACTCCGCAATATTTTTCGCGTCCCGCAACGGGGCGCCACCGGCTTCAGTCGGCGCAACACCACCGATGTTTGATGTGGTGAAAAAATACGGCTCAACGAGTGCGAAGTCATTCTCTTCACGCATTCTTTGCATCAGCACGGAACCGACCATTCCGCGCCAACCAATCATGCCCACTTTTAACATCGCCATCCTGGCTCCGCTCTACTCTTAAAAAACAAACTCCAATATGGGCGCGGCTTTCAGACCAAAAATATCTGGATATGCTCGTCAATGCTGGATTTTATGATCCGAAAACCTCTACACCAGGGTGTGTCGAAGCTGCGCTACAACAGCGTCTCCCATTTCTTTGGTCCCGCAAACTCTCTCGCCACTTTTTGCAATATCTGCCGTCCGCAATCCGTTGGCGAGCGCCTTTCGAACGGCAGTTTCGATGCGCGACGCTTGTTCAGCTAGTTTAAACGTGTAGCGAAGCATCATCGCCAGCGAAAGAATCTGCGCCAACGGATTCGCCACGCCTTTACCGGCAATATCTGGAGCAGAGCCGTGGATTGGCTCGTACAGACCCTTTGCATTCGCATCAAG
>JACMOJ010000535.1 GCA_014378085.1 Burkholderiales bacterium
GGCTCCGCATGATTGGCGGCATCCGCGACCGCTTCCGTCATTTCCAGCATCTCATAGACACCGCAACGGCCTCGATAGCCGGTCCCGTTGCAATGCGAACAGCCCCGTCCATGTAGGTAATTATGTGAGCCGACAGAATCGCCCAGTTCATGTGCCAGCCATTGACGTTCGGTCGGTTTTATTTCGTAGGGGGTAGCGCAGCTTTCACAAATAACCCGCACTAGACGCTGAGCCAACACTACCTGCAGCGAAGTGGCGACCATATAATTCGGCACGCCCATGTCAAGTAGCCGTATGGGCGTACTGACCGCATCATTGGTATGCAAAGTGGACAGAACCAAATGGCCGGTCAATGCAGACTGGATCGCCATGTCGGCTGTTTCGAGATCGCGTATCTCGCCAATCATGATGATGTCCGGGTCCTGACGCATCAATGCGCGCACGCCGGCGGCAAAACCCAATTCAATCTGCGGTTGCACCTGCATTTGATTTAGCGAGCCCTCAATCATTTCTATCGGGTCTTCGATTGTGCAAATGTTGACTTCTGGAGTGGCAAGCTGTTTCAGGGTCGAATACAACGTGGTCGTTTTGCCGGAGCCGGTCGGGCCGGTGACGAGCACGATGCCGCCGGGGTTACTGATAAGGGCCTGCCATTTTTCGTAGTCCTCAGGCGAAAATCCCAACTCGGAAAAATCGCGTATCAGTACATCGGGGTCAAATATACGCATCACCAGTTTCTCGCCGTGCGCCGTCGGCAGCGTTGACAACCTGAGCTCAATTTCCTGGCCATCGGGCATACGGGTTTTGATACGGCCATCTTGCGGTCGGCGCTTCTCGACCACGTCCATCCTTCCCAGAATTTTGATGCGTGACGTCATCGCCACCGCGACGGTTGCCGGCACCTGATAGACCTGATGCAATACGCCATCGATACGGAACCTGACGATAGCAACATCGCGACGCGGCTCGACATGGATGTCGGAGGCGCGCTGATCGAACGCGTATTGCCACAGCCAGTCAACCAGCGTGACAATGTGATGGTCGTTGGCATCGAGCGTACGCCCGGCTTTCCCTAGCTCAACGAGTTGTTCGAAATCGTTGATACGGCCGGCGCCGCCTTCGGATTTTTCCGGGCGCTTGACGGATCGCGCAAGATTGTAAAACTCGCCCACGTAACGCGCGATGTCTTGTGGGTTGGCGATTACAACCTTTATGTTGAACTTGAGCATATCGCCCAGCTCTCGCTGCCAAGCCGACATGAACGGCTCGCTCGTCGCGATGACCACATCCTTGCCGCGAACTTCCACTGGCAAAATGTTTCGTCGGGACGCGTAATCCGACGACATCACATCGGTCACTGCACGCATGTCGATCTTCAGGGGATCGATATGGAAATACGGCAACTCAACCCGTCCAGCCATCCACTCAGTCAGGCGTTCGACGTCAAGATTGCGTAACGGCGCCTTTAGCGACTTCAGTTTCGAAAGTGACACGATCATTAATGGGTGCGCATCCGACGGCGCAGTGCGCCAATCTTTGAGCGCCCGGTCTGACTCAAGTTGTGGAATGAAGCCATCCTCCACCAGCGCCGCGAGTACTTCGGGCAGCGTGACGCGGCGTTCGGATTTATTGCGTTTTACCGACTCGAGCACCGGTACCGCGAAAGCCGTTTTTGGGGCACTTGCAGACAGGTAACTAGCCATTAAAAATGATCCTATTTTTTGTTATTGCGCAAGGCATTTAACGCCGGTACATCAGTTTTTCTACCAACGCAATCAACACAGCTTTGAGCGGAGCGGCACGAGATGCATCATAAAAATGTGGCGCGGATTCAACCATGTAACAACGCTGCGCCACTTCCAACTGCAATGCATGGACTTTATCGCCGGGTACGCCGTAGTACCGAGTGATAAAGCCGCCCTTGAAGCGCCCATTATGTACCGCCGTGAATCCCTCTGCATGGTTCAACACGGCAAACGCCGATTGTGCTAAAGACTCGTCGCAGCTTTTTTCATCCGCTGTGCCGAGATTCAGATCCGGCAAATGCCCGTCAAAAAAACGCGGTGCTTCACTGACGATGGAGTGTGCGTCGAGCAAAATGCAGATACCGTGCCTGCTTTTGATTCGCTCGATCTCCGTCGCCAACTGATAGTGGTATGGTCGCCAATATTGCGCGACCCGCTGTGCGATTTCTGCACCTCCTGGCGCCAGACCGGGCCGATAAATTGGTTCGTTGGCGAAGGTTGCAGTAGGGCAAATTTCAGTGTTGCTCGCGCCGGGATAGAGCACGTCGCCAGAAGGATCGCGGTTAAGGTCAACGACCATGCGAGCGTGCGTGGCCACCATCAATGTTGCGCCTAACGATGGCACAAAGTCATAGAGTTTTTCAACGTGCCAATCCGTATCCGGCACCTTCAGACCAGCCGCGGATAACGTCTGCCCGATCGACGGCGGCAGGTAGGTTCCTGAATGCGGTACGTTGACAATCAACGGCACGCTTTGGCTGTCACTGCGGTCGATTCGCCAGAGCGGAGGCGTCATTTGCGTTCTTTTCCGCCTGCAACTATCCGATCGGGCTTCACACCACCCATCCAGTAGCAGAGCTCTGACGGCTGCGTCACAGTCCACACGCACCAGTCCGCGCGTTGTCCCACAGCCAGCGTGCCACGGTCATTCTGCAGCCCCAATGCACGCGCTGCGTTGACAGTAACGCCGCGCAACACTTCTGTCGGTGTCAATCTGAACAGCGTGCACGCCAGATGCATATTCGCCTGCAGCGAGACAACCGGTGAGGTACCGGGATTCAGATCGCTCGCCACTGCAATCGGCACTTTGGCTTTGCGTAACGCCTCGATCGGCGGGAGTCTTGTTTCACGCAGAACATAGAATGCACCGGGCAACAGCACGGCAACCGTCCCCGCCCTTGCCAATGTTTCGA
>JACMOJ010000536.1 GCA_014378085.1 Burkholderiales bacterium
CATGGACCCGGGCAAACTTGTCAATATCGCTGCAGGACTTATTGCGCGCGGGCACTCGCCCATGACTACCCTGGTCAAAGAAAGTTTTGAGGAGGCCGGCATCCCAAATGACCTCGCTAAACATGCCCGCGCTGCGGGCGCGGTACGTTGCAAGCGTGAGGTTGAAGAAGGATTGCATAACGAGGTTGTGTTTGTTCATGACCTCATCCTCCCCGATGCATTTGTACCGTCACCACAAGACGGGGAAGTTGAAAGTTTCGAGTGTGTGCCGATTGCCGACGTCCTCAAGCGACTCGAAAGCCCGTCACAGTTCACCATCGATTCTGCGCTCGTGATTGTCGATTGCCTGTTACGTCGCGGCTACATCAACTCCGATCGCGAGGATTATCTCGACCTGATTCACGCGATGCGGCCTTGAGCGATAGATGATGGATCCAGTCGTCCTATTTTTTGTGCTCGGCGTCGTCGCGCGTTTAGCCAAAAGTGATCTGCGCCTGCCCGAGGCGCTGTATGAAACGCTCTCAATTTATTTGTTGCTCGCTATTGGCTTAAAGGGCGGCGTTGAGTTGGCCAAGCATCCCATTAGCACGGTGGCCCCGCAGGCCATTGCGATTGTGGTGATGGGATTGCTGCTGCCGTTGCTTGCTTATCCAATCCTGCGGTTTCTTGGCCGACTCAACAACTTCGACGCAGCAGCCATTGCCGCGCACTACGGTTCGGTGTCGGTGGTAACGTTTGCGGTGGGGCTAGCCTTTGTCACCAAGCGTGGCGTCACCTACGAGGAATACATGCCACTGTTTGTCGCGTTGCTAGAAGTTCCGGGCATTGTGGTGGGTATCCTGCTCGCTCGTCTACACACACTCAAGACGGTTCGTTGGGGGGAGCTTGCGCACGAGATCATGCTTGGCAAGTCGGTGGTGCTGCTGGTGGGCGGCCTCGGTATTGGCTGGCTGGCGGGTCCGCAGGGAATCGACCCAATGCGAGGACTGTTCTTCGACCTCTTCAAGGGCGTGCTCGCCTTGTTTTTGTTAGAGATGGGATTAGTCGCCGCGAGTCGTCTTGGTGACCTCAAGCGATCAGGGCCATTCCTCATCGGTTTTGGTATCCTCATCCCCGTCGTGTTTTCGTTTATTGGCGCGGGACTAGGTACATTGATAGGGCTGTCGTTAGGCGGCACCACATTGCTCGCAGTCCTTGCGGCGAGCGCGTCCTACATTGCGGCACCTGCCGCGATTCGTATCGCAATCCCAGAAGCCAACCCAAGTTTGTCGATTGGGGTCGCACTGGGCATTACCTTCCCATTCAACCTCACGCTTGGAATACCGTTGTATTTCGAGATCGCCAAGATGTTGCACAAATGAACACTTACCCGAAACGATTGCTGGTCATTATTGGTGAAGCAACACTCGAGAAGTTTCTCGTTCGCGACATTAAAAGCTTTGGTGCGCACGGCTACACCATTGCGGATGTGCGCGGTGGCGGCGAACACGGCACACGTGACGCCGAATGGGAAGGCAGTCGATCAATTCGCATTGAAGTGGTTTGTGAAGAATCGGTGGCGGAGAAAATCACCGAGCATGTCATCGCCCACTACGCCAAAAATTTCTCACTGTCGTTGTACGTGTCAGACGTTGGCGTGATTCGTAAAGACAAGTACTAAATCAACCGCCACTAGTCACACGCTCTGAGTACCACCGTTCTCCTGCTTGTCATCACCGCAGCGTTGTTACATGCGAGTTGGAACTACGTCCTGAAGCGCTCTGGTGGCGGGCTTGGCATTCTCGCTCTCTCCGCCTCAACTGCAGGGACATTACTGACGCCGATTGCGCTCTACCTGATGTGGCAGGGTTTTAGTTTTACCTGGCCGATGGTGGGGATGGTGGTGGGTTCGGGCATCATCCATATTGGTTATTTTTTGTTGCTTGATCGCGCTTATCGGTCAGGGGGCGACCTTTCCGTTGTGTACCCGCTCGCTCGGGCCACCGGCCCGCTCCTCACCATCATCGCCGCAACAATGCTTTTCGGTGAACGCATGACGCCCGTTGCGCTGGCCGGCGCGGTGCTGATTGGTGTCTCTGCACTGGTTCTCACCGGTGACCCGCGTAAACTCCTTGCCCGCAACCAAGACACCGGTGCTCGTTCAGGTGCCAGCTTCGCGCTTCTGTGCGGCGGCGTGATTGCCGCCTATACCGTGTGGGACAAACAGGCGGTCGCTATTTTTCTCATCCCGCCGATCATTTTTGATTGGGCGGCGAACGTCGTACGTATTGCGGTGCTGGTGCCGTATACACGCCGCTTTGAGCCCAATGCCATGTCACGCGCATGGCAACAACACAAATGGTCGGTGCTCGCCATCGGCGTCATGAGCCCGCTTTCCTACATTTTGGTGTTGACAGCGATGGTCAATACACCCGTCAGTTACGTCGCCCCCGCGCGCGAAATCTCGATCCTGTTTGCGGCGCTACTTGGCGCGCACATGCTCAAAGAGGGTGACGCAACTCGCCGCACCATCGCGGCCATCGGTATGGTGCTGGGTGTGTCCGCGTTGGCGGTGGGCTAGGCCGATTCATTTGGACGGCTTCTCGTCATTCGGAAAATGCGTAAACCCTAATACTGGCGGGCATCTTCAGGCAATACTGCCCCAAAACACCCGTCAATAGGCGTGTTTAGCTTATTAATTCTTCACGCATTGCAAAGTGCGCTAACGCCTCTGGGTTGGCGAGCGCCTCGCGATTTTTTACCGCAACGCCGTGCACCACATTGCGCACCGCAAGCTCAACGATCTTGCCGGACTTGGTGCGCGGAATATCTGGTACCGCCAGAATTTTTGCCGGCACGTGGCGCGTGGTGGTGTTCTCGCGAATCACTTCCTTGATACGCTTTTCTAGTTCTGGGCTCAGCGCGTGGCCATCGGCGAGTCGTACGAACAACACTACCCTGACGTCACCGGGTTTTTCCGGTGGCCAGTCTTGGCCGATCACAACCGACTCGAGCACCTCATCCAGCCTCTCAACTTGCCGGTAAATTTCCGCAGTACCGATCCGCACGCCGCCGGGATTAAGCACCGCATCCGAGCGACCGTAAATAATCATCCCACCGCGCTCGGTAATCTCGACATAGTCGCCGTGCGTCCATACGTTCGGAAAATGCTCGAAGTAAGCGCTCCGGTACCGGCTGCCGTCGGGGTCGTTCCAAAATCCAATCGGCATCGAGGGGAAAGGTTTGGTGCATACCAGTTCACCCTTTTCGCCTCTGATGGGTCGGCCCTCGTCATCCCAAGCATCGACTGCCATGCCAAGCATCCGGGTCTGAATCTCACCGCTGTAGACGGGCAGGACCGGCACGCCACCGACAAAACAGCCAATGATGTCAGTGCCACCGGAGATCGACGACAAACAAACATCACGCTTGATGTTGTCGTAGATATATTGAAAGCCCTCCGGCGACAGTGGCGAGCCAGTCGACATCACCGAGCGCAGCTGACACAGCTTGTGCGTCTTGCCGGGATTGACTTTGATTTTTGCCAGCGATTCGTAAAACTTTGCCCCTGCGCCGAAGTGCGTCACGTCGTCCGCCGCGACATAGTCAAACAAAATATTGCCGCGGCCTAAAAACGGAGAGCCATCAAACAACACCAATGTGGCATTTGCAGACAGGGCGGAAACCAGCCAGTTCCACATCATCCAACCGCAGGTAGTAAAGAAAAATACCTTGTCGCCCGGCTTCACGTCGCATTGCAGGATGTGCTCTTCAAGATGTTTCAACAGCGTGCCGCCAACGCCATGCACGATGCATTTCGGCACACCGGTGGTGCCACTCGAATACATGATGTACAGCGGGTCGTTGAAGCCGACACGCACATAGCTGAGCGGCGCGGCTTGGAACGCCGCGATGAAGTCGCCCATCGATACTGCCTTCGGCACTGCCGAGACATCCATGACCGCCATCTCGGACTGCGTATCGTGCAGATAGGGCACGATGACGACACGCTTGACGGTCGGCAGCTGCGCCACACACTCAGCGATACGATCTAGCGTCGGCACTGCCTTGCCGTTATACAAATACCCATCGCAGGCAATCAAGAGCGTCGGCTCCACCTGGCCGAAACGATCAACAACGCCTTGCACGCCGAAGTCAGGCGAGCACGATGTCCACACCGCACCTAAGCTCGTCGCCGCCAGCATCGCGATTACCGTTTCGGGCATATTTGGCATGAACGCGGCCACGCGGTCGCCGCGCTTCACACCCATCGCACGCATGGCTTGCTGCCAACGCGAGACCTGTTCATCTAGCTCTCGATAAGTGACGCGCTTACGCAACTTATCTTCGCCCCAAAAAATCATTGCGTCGCAATCCGCGCGTGATTGGAATTGACGCGCAATCAGGTTTTCGGCGAAATTGATTTTCGCTTTGGGGAAAAACTTAGCGCCCAGCATTTGATTTTCATTTCGCAAAATATCCGCGCCCGCAGCCACACCCCGGTCACCAATCACACCACAGTAGTCCCACACAGCAGACCAAAAGTGTTGCGGATTGCGCACGCTCCATTCGTAGAGTTCGTGGTAGCCCGACAATTGCAAGTGATAGGCGTCGTTCACCGCGTGCGTAAACGCCGTGACGTTTGCATTGGCAATGCGTTCCGGTGATGGTGTCCAGAGCGGCAATTGGGTAGTTGACATCATTTGGATCCGGTTTGTTAAGCTAGTGCGTCGTGCCGCCAACCAGCTTGCGGTCGCGTTTCGTTTTGAGCGCCGTCGCGATGGCCGCCTCAATGCCTGCGGTCATCACCTCAAGGGTCATCGACGCGGTCGCGGGGCGATCTGTCACCTGGCTGGGAAGATACGGTACGTGGATAAATCCGGCACGCGTCGCACTATTTGAGCGCGCCAAATGGTGCAAATAGTGCAATACGCCGTACATCAAATGGTTGCAAACGAACGTCCCCGCGCTGTTCGAAACTTCCGCCGGAATGCCGCGCTTACGCATCGCCGCAACCATCGACTTGATCGGAAGTGTCGCGAAATATGCGGCAGGCCCGTCTTTCGCGATAATTTCATCAGTCGGCTGATGCCCCGCATTGTCGGCGATGCGCGCATCG
>JACMOJ010000537.1 GCA_014378085.1 Burkholderiales bacterium
AACGTGGTAACTGCGTTCCGGCGAAGCGCAAAGCAAACTGCATCTGAAGCACCGTCACCCAGCAGATTGATGGTACCGCCAGTAGCGCCAGCCAATCCGGCACTTCTCTCAGGAAATAATGCACCAGCCGCACGACGGCTACCAGCGACATCAAGCCAAAAAATCCAAACACGGTTTCGGCACGTCGTTTGGCCCAGATCGCAAGCGCAAACAATCCCACCAGACCGGTGAGTCCGGTGATGAAGGTAGGTGCGCCAGTTTGCGCGAATCGGCGCAGCCGGTATCGATTGCCCAAGTCAGCCGAGTCGCCAAAATAGACACGTGAGAGACCGGCGCGAGGATATCCGTCCGGATGCAGGCGCACAAGTATTTCGTTGTTGCCCTGGTGCAAGAGACCGCGGGGAATTTCATAGTATTGCGCGAAATTCCAGGATTTCTCCGGGTTCGGACCGAGCCTCCCGCTAACGACAAAGGGACTGCCGTTAAGGAACAATTCGATGTTGTTGGTAATGCGCGGGATGTAGAACGCACGCGACCGATTATCGTCACCGTTATGCTGAACCGTAAACCGGTACCAGCCGTAACCCTGCCGCTTTCGCTGCATTTGTCGCCAGCTATCTGGCAATGCGACTTTCTGCCACACCACATTCTGCGGCGGCGCGAGTGATTCAACCTTTGCAAAATCGGCTTCCAGAACGTCGATCACGGCTGGCGTATTGATGTCCGTAATTGGCGGCATCCCGGTTGCTGGCGATTGCGCAAACACGGAGCTTGACAACACTACGCCGCAAGCGACCGCAAACAGCCTGGCGGCCCTCGCGGGCGACACCGCGCTAGCCAGATATGTTTGCAATGGTGGGCTGTTCAGCGCTGCGGTGGAATTGACAGTCGTCGCGACGAGCGCATCAGAGTGTTTTGATAAGGCCCATGCGATTCGCTTCAAACACTGCTTCGCCGCGTGAGTGCACCGCAAGCTTCCGATAGATTTTCTTGACATGACTGGTGACGGTATGGGGCGAGATGCTCATCAGTTTACCCATTTCCGGGTAGTTGAAGCCTTTCGACGCGAGTAGCAAAATTTCTCGTTCGCGATCAGACAACGCGACGCTCAATGCCTCGTCGGATGCTGTGTCGACGGCACTGTTGGCGGCAGGCGAATCAGCATGGAAACGCCGCAACAGCCGCCGCGCGATAATCGGGCTGATCGGCGAACCGCCGTTCATCAGTTCGCGAATACCGGAGAGAAAGTTTTCTTCCGACGCATCCTTGAGCAAATATCCCGCAGCACCGGCCTCGATTGACGCAAGGACATGCTCCTCGTCGCCGAATACGGTCACGACCATGCATTCGCACTTTGGCAGGGTTTGGCTGGCGTGACGAATTACTTCGATACCGCTGATATCTGGTAGTCCAAGATCGACAAGCAGGATGTCAGGTTTGCGCAAATCGAGCATTGCGAGGCCCTCGCCGCCGGTACCCACGCTTGCAACGACTTCAAACGACGCGTCATTGGCGAGCATCGCTGCATAGCGTGCGCGAAAGGCGGAGTCATCTTCAACGATCAGAACGCGGGGCATATGCTTTAGTGTTGCGTGTCGAATAACCATATTAAGCGCTTACCCTGGCGGGCAAGCTATCCCCTGATCGTGGTAGCAGCGTGTGCGGCCAATTTTTTTCCGCGTGTTCAAAAGTAGATTGCTGAAGGTTAATGTCTGGCATCCACGAACCTTGCAGGCCGAAAATGCATGGAAAGGCCCGCCAGGCCTTGAGTATGGCTTTGCGTGGCAAAAAGCTGGAAAGCCCCGTGACGCGAGGCTTTTCAACCGGAAATGCTCGCGGCAGCAAGGTACTTAACTCGTAACGCAATCGAGTGTGATGCCCCTCTTGGATATGTTGACTTGCATCCTTTCGACTTCGGCGTTGATCTGCACGGCATTTTCAGCACGTGACGAGTGCGGTTATTCCCACGGCAATGGCGAGTTGCGATGCACGAAAATACTTCAGTCGTTTTTTGTTGATGGATGGCAGATAGCTGGTCGTCCGCCGACGAGTCACATAAATGCCCAGAGGAAATGTCCACGTTAAAATCCAGCCTTCTGCTCATGGGCCAAGCCCTCAAGGCAGCAGCACGGTTGAGCCCGTCGTCGTGCGTGCGGCGAGATCGCGATGTGCCTGGGCTGCGTCTTTGAGCGCGTACGTCTGGTTGATTTCGACTTTCACGATCCCGCGCCCGACGACATCGAACAGGTCGTTCGCAGTTGCCACAAGATCTTCGCGAGTTGCGACGTGCGTATCGAGTGTGGGTCTGGTGACGTACAGCGACCCCTTGGCCGCGAGAATACCCAGGTCGAAAGGTTCGACCTTGCCCGAGGCATTGCCGAACGAGGCCATGATTCCGCGAGGGCGCAGACAATCCAGCGACTTCAGGAAGGTGTCCTTGCCGACACCATCGTATACGGCTGCGCATTTTTTGCCGCCAGTGATTTCCGCCACCCGTGCTGCGAAATCTTCAGTGGAATAATTGATGATGTAATCGCAGCCATGGGCTTTTGCAAGTTTGCCTTTTTCAT
>JACMOJ010000538.1 GCA_014378085.1 Burkholderiales bacterium
AATCCATGACCGCCGTTTGCACCTGCGCTACATCCGAACGAGTCACCGGACCCGCCGCCGCCGCCACTACCGAGCATCCCGCGACTTGGGGGAACGTCTACATGCTTGGGCAGATCGCCGCCGCCCGTGCCGCCGGTGCCAACACTCGTCGCGCCGCCACCGCCACCAGGCCCTGTTAATGGGTCTTTTGGCAGGACTTTACCAGAGTCACCACCGCTCACGACAGTCGCGGATGTGTGCTTATCCGCCCCGTCCGTTGCCACTTTGGCAATGTCGCCTGATTTATTGAACACGGTGCCATCACCGCCAGTTGTCTGCCCAAGGCCGAAACCGCCTCTTCCGTCTTGCGCTCCACTAGCCCTGTCGTGCTGCCAACGGGTGGGTCGCGTATAGGCCTCGGCTCCAGGTGCACCTGCGATGACTTCGCCAGTTCCCACGCGAATCATGTTAGTCGGACTTCCTGGCCATCCAGGACCGCCGCCGAAATTTGTGGGCGGGCCTGAACAAGCACTTCCCCCGAGGCCGCCTGCACCAATCGTCAGCCGGTATTTTCCTTCAGTGAGATTTACCGTCATTTGAGCTTCGGCTGCACCTGCGCCGCCACCGCCGCCGCCGCCGCTGTGGTTAACACCCGGAAACCTGGAACCATCCTGCGTCGTACCGCCTGCGCCGCCGCCGCCGCCGTTGGAAACGCTCACCATATATGTGCCAGCGACGATCTGTTGGCCGGAAGGTGCGGTGCCGCGCGGCGACACCGTGATTGCGCACTGTTGATTAATGACATTTGGGGCTGCCGTTTTTATCGTGAAGAGCTTGTATTGATCAGAGTAATTGTTATCAAAACAATTGGGCAGCTCCGCGTCGGCAACGTATGGCGATTGGCGCACCGTACTGCAACCCGCGCCCATCATAGCCAGAAGCGCAAGTACGAATATAGAAGTCTTCATTTGAACCGTCCTTGTTTCATGCTCGCGTCGGTTTCGCCCCGATGGCACATCACTTCTTGGTCGGGTGGTCGGGCTGCGCGCAAACCCTTCGCAAGTTTATCCGCCAGTGCACACAATTGGTCTGTGCGCTAGGCAACAAAGCCGCAATTGGGTGGCGTTTTTTTCAGATGATGGCCGCACGGGCTTGCCTAACCGGAAGGCGCAAGTCGGCAGTGGCAATGCGGCGAGGGGACGTAAAGCTAAAGTGGAAGCGAGGCAGCAAAGTTTGCCGTTAGGTCATCCGAAGAGAGAAAACTGTTTTTCTCCCTTGGGTGACAAAGCGCATCTTTTATGCGCTGAAGCTCAGGACCTTGAATGGCAGCGCATGAATGTTTACGCGTTCATAATGCGACTGTCGATGGTACAAAAAACTATTCTGTGTCAGCTGAAACAACCTTGGTTTTGCGATTGTATTTGAGCGTGATCTTGTTCAAATCACACAGGTCAAAGTCTTCCCATGTGACGTCAGAGCCGTCATCGTCAAACACCACCATCAAGTCTTGCACACAGCTGGCTTTGTCGGCGAATTTGAACACGCGCGATTTATTATTTTCCAGCGTATTGCTACCAAGCCGGTCGCTGCCCCATTTCGTTTTATGCGCCGGCGACAAGTAGACCTCACGGAGCCCGTAGCCAGTCTTGTTGACCAATGTAAAGTCGGCGTTACCTGCACTCGCCACACCTGATGCCGCCAATCCTGAAACAAATAGTACTGCCAATCCAACCTGATGTAATTTCATGACGCACCCCTCACGTTTCATTTTTTCGGTTTTTCGACCCTAGGTAGTCGCTCTCTTACTGCGTTCTAATTCTTGCACAAAATACGTTGTCGATGTTGGTGGGCGCAGACGGCGGCACATTGCACTGCAGATTAATTTCCCGCTTCTGCCTTTTTCGCTTCCAAAACTTCCCAGCGCGCCAGTATCGATTCGAGTTCAACGCCGATTTCGTTGACGCGCGCACCCAACGGCGTAACCAATTGCGGTGACTTGGAATAAAAGGCTGGATCGGACAATTGCACCTGCAGTGCAGCCTGCTCTTTCTCTAGCGCCGCAATTTTTGCCGGCAGATTTTCCAGTTCGCGCACTTCCTTGTAGCTCATCTTGGTGCGTGTTGCCACTTTCTGCGAAATAACGACTGCTGGCGTGTCGCGTTTAGAAGGTGCGGCGGCTCCCGTGCCTTCGGACTTGCTCGCATTTGGGCGCTGCTGAAGCCAATCGTCATACCCACCCGCATAGGCTTGCACGTGGCCGTTGCCCTCGAACGCGAATACCTGCGTGACGACATTATTCAAAAAAGTTCGGTCGTGGCTTACCAGCAAGACGGTGCCTGAATAATCCTGCAACAAGGTCTCGAGCAGTTCCAGCGTCTCCATATCGAGATCGTTGGTGGGCTCGTCCAGTACCAGCAGATTGGCGGGCCGCGAAAACAGCCGCGCCAGCAACAGCCGATTACGCTCACCGCCGGACAGTGATTTCACCTTTGCGCGCGCCCGTTGCGGTGGAAACAGGAAATCGCCGAGGTAGCTGATGACGTGCTTTCTGACCGTCTTATTGCCCATCGGTAACTCGACGAATTCAGAACCCGGGCTGATTACATCGCCCAGCGTGGACTCGTCATCGAGCGCTTCACGGAATTGATCGAAGTACGCGATCTGCAATTGTGTACCGCGCTTGATTTGGCCGGCGTCGGCATCGATATCACCAAGTATCAACTTCAGCAGCGTGGATTTACCAACACCATTTGGCCCCACCAGCCCTACCCGGTCCCCCCGTTGGACTATGCAGCCAAAATGTTTGATGACCTGCTTCGTGCCATATGATTTGCTGACATCGATAAGTTCCGCGACCAGCTTGCCTGAGCGCTCACCGGCATCGAGTGAAAAATTTACTTTGCCAAGTTGTTCGCGTCGGGCA
>JACMOJ010000539.1 GCA_014378085.1 Burkholderiales bacterium
AAAGTGCGTGGTTTGCCAAGTTGCAGTCGGATAACGCCGTAGATGCAAGGCGCAGACCATGATTTTGCTTTCCATAAAATTCCACGTCTCAGCCGAAAATGGCACGATCAGGATCAACTCTGGAATGACCGGTAACGCCCCAAAGCCGCCGCTCAGCGTCAGGTCGAAATGTCTGACTTCAACGGTAGAAGGCGACACGCTGAAAGGACAGCGCGTGCTGGACTACAACAACTATTTGGAGAGTATTTCGTCCACCATTGAAATCGTGTTGGTAGCCGATGACCCCGAGACGGCGTTTGCATCCGTATAAGTGACCGACGCTGTCGAAAAACGTTACATATGGTGGCGGCACAAGCGTGCCAGCTTCAGCCCCCAGAAAAAAACCACAATAAATTCAGCCTGTTATCGGTGCCTTTAACCACTGGCACAGATGGTGCTACAACCATTAACGCGCCGCACGGTCGTCAATTCAATGCAAGCTTAGGTCGCAGTCCTGACTATCGTCCCCTCACTTCCTCCCACAGTGAGAAGTCAAAAAGAGTTGGGGAAATCTTCCAAGGTTTAAAACGAGGAGTTTCCATGAAACTACGCATTGCTTCTGCCTTCCTAGCCACATTCTTGACGGTCCCGTCGGCCTGGGCTGGCTTCATCACGTTCGAGTCCGCCGGAAACAGCCCCGCTGCGATCACAGCGACGCGCGATGCCTTTCGTAGCGCAGTCGGCGGCGGCGCAGTGGCCGGCGCGAATGGTTCCTTCGGCGGACTGCGCCGCGAAATCAACTGGGACGGCGTGCCCAACACGGCCGCCGACCCGAATCCCTTGCCTGGCAACTTCTTCAACGTCAATTCACCACGCGGCGTTGTATTCAGCACGCCCGGGACGGGCTTCCTCGTGAGCGCGAACGCCGGACTGGCCACCCCCACCTTATTCGGTTTTCCCAACGACTTCCAGGCCTTCAGTGCGCAGCGCTTGTTCACTGCGGTCAACAGCAACATCACGGACGTGACGTTCTTTGTACCAGGCACGATGATGGCGGCCACCACCAGTGCCTTCGCTGCGATTTTCGTCGACGTCGAAGTGGCCGACCTGACGAAGATCGAGTTCTTCAACGAGAATGATGCGCTCATTTTTACGCGAGACGTCATGGTCGCGGGGAACCAGGGTTTGAGCTTCGTCGGTGGGGTTGCCGATGCGGGCGAGATGATCAGCCGGGTTAGGCTCACAGCGGGCCTGAACACCATCGTTTCCAGTGGGGTACTGGGCAACCCGAATGACGACGTGGTAGTCATGGACGATTTTCTATATGCAGAGCCGATGCAAAGCGTTCCCGAGCCATCGAGTATTGCGCTGTTTTCCCTTGGACTGGCCGGCTGCATTGCGCGGTTGCGTCGGCGCCGCCACTATCCGTAATTAAGGGATGTAGAACGGGGGTACGGGAGCTACGATCGCATCGCCTAGCGGTGCCTGCTGCATCAACACCGAAGGACCGCTCTTGGCCGGCCGACTTCTGCTGATTGTACCGGACCGTTGTCGTGGGGTCCGCTACCGGCAGCTGCCGCCCCAAACCGGACTACATGCCGCCGAATTGTTCAGGTGGCACGTGCCACTGCCCAAAATACCAGGCCAGCTATGGCAATCGCTTGGCCAGCGACCCATAGTGCAACCCCAGGTGGGGTGAGGTACCGATTGGCGCGCCAAATTGGTCCGAAAAACATCATCGGGACGCTTGGCTGGCGAAAGAAAATAAATCCAACAAGGACCTGTACAAAGCCCACGAGTACCAAAGTCATTCCAATTGAATTCATTTTCCTATCCTTAAGACCTAGCCGAGGGTATTTGTACGCACGAGCGAACTTCCGCTGTTGGCCGGAACCAGTACCTCCTGATCGAAGCCCAGCTCGTTGGAACGGTTCTCGCTGTCAAAGTATCGCGCGTGTCCCGAGGAACTTCAAATACTTTGGATCCTCAGTAGCGAAAATCGATTCGCCAGCGCCCATATAAGCCCTCATCAATTCGTCCGCAGCGCGCTCCTCGTGCTTCAGGTCGTAAAAGATCTGGCCGCAACGCATGTGCATGAACGGATTACCGATCGCCCCTGGACAAATCATCCCGTATTCAATCGCTTCCACGGCTGTGGTGAGATACCCCGCCAGGAACGCTGTATCGGCTATGGCAGCCAATACCCATGTTGCCGCTTCCCAGTCATTCTGGGGGGCGGGTATCAATTCCCATGCCTTGTTATAAGTCGCAATTGCCGCTTCAAACTCACGTGTCGCCGCCAGGCGATCGCCTTCAGCGCAGTATGCTTTGATCGCCTCGTGGGTAGCGGCGCTCAATTCAAGATCAGTGTTCAATTTACGTCCTCGATTTTTGGGCTGGAAGGTCCGCTCCTGGCCGATTGTGCCCGGTCGTGTTTGCGGCGCAAAATGTAGGAATCCCGAAGTGTATCCCTGTCGGACTCATGCACGGAGGTCTGCTTTCTCACGGCACCAAGAATCCTTCAACGTCTGGCGGCTTGCACTCCACCCAATGGGCAAGTCGGCCAACTCAAAAACGGATGGATCTAGTTTTGCGATTTCGCCTAAGCCGACAATCATGGCGTCAGACATGTCGAATGGCCCGCCTGGCAGAAATTGCCAACTTCCATCTTCGTCATCATGTTGCACAAGAAGAATAGGCTTCTCACCATTCACAATTTTTCCAACCGTGAACGTCGCCTCGTTCTTTGGGGACGAGAAAGGCCAAATCATTTCGGCTGAAGCACCTGGCTTCCTCCCGCCAAAAATCTTTGCAAGGAAATTCATATTTGCATCTTCATGGGTATCATAGTAACTGGAAGCGACGCTGTCGACTGCGACGCGACGAGCGCTTGACCGTCCGGTTATGGCCGACTCCTGTCGATTGCACCCGACGGTTGTGGTGTTGGATCGGCCTCTGCGGCTGCCCCCCTGCCGACCGTAATTTTCATCTACGTCGGCATCGGTCGTACTCAGCTGAAATATCAAAGCTTTGAAGAAGCAATGTGGAGCGGTCACCTTACACGGCAGTTCGCCGGAATACCAGTTAGCGGCGGGCTAAGAAAATTTTCAGAGCACGAGCGAAACTGCGAACGTGAATAGCGCGGCGGTGGCTGGTTTGATTGCTGTGAGATCTGGCTTTAAAAAAATCTACGAAGAAATTGCTGCGGTAACTAACGAGAGTACGGCTATTAAGGCGAAAAGCACAATCCCGCGTTTGCGTGATCGTTCTGATAAAGAGACTGCGGGGTCGAACCGCAAAGCAATAACGCCGCAGAATGATAAGGGAAACAGGCATGCCAGCCAGGCCGCCCATCCCAATATCGCGAGTGTGCCATGTTTACTCGGTATTTCAATTTTCCCATGTAGCGCACCAATTGCCATGTATAGAAATATCGCAACCTCCGGCAAGTAAAGGAACGTAACTACGCTTCGTGGAAGCGGCGCCATTGCTGAGCGTGTTGAGTTTGTCATTTTTTGAAGGGAACGGTAAAAATTGTTGAACGCTCATTTATAGCGGAAATCAGTGCAAGACGCCATGCTAAATTCCACCACGGAGGTGATGAAAAATTCGAACGCAACAGAATGGCGGCGAACATCTGCTTCCAGATCCGGGGCGTGAGCTGACGTATCAGCGACGCCGGGTGCTACCCGACACGCTGCAGCACATCGACGAAGTAGTAGTACGGCTTGACGTCGTGCAGCCGGCAAGTGGCAATAAAGGGGCGCCCACAGAATTCCGAAAAAATACCACGCTAAGGATTTTCGCCAGTCCGAAGGGGCAGGAATTTTCCGCCTTCAACATACCGGCTCTGCGGCCAAACATAGTCCCCCTTCAGGTTGAGGTGTTACCAACCCATCGGTGACAGGCATCACAGCATGCCGTCATCGGGCAGTC